>JAUWHL010000098.1 GCA_030605895.1 Promethearchaeota archaeon
AATATAAAAAATATTAAAAAAAAAAATATTTTTAAATATTTTTACTTTCTTTTCTTAAGAGATACAACTAAAACCATAGCAATAACGGATAATCCAATAACTGTTCCAACACCTACAAAAGACGGAATTGTATCATCAGTTTCAGGTATAAGTATTGTCCAATAAGAGAAGTGGTTAGTTTCACCAACTAAATAGCCTCCCTGTACAGTAGTTTGTACTGATTCCCATTCTCCTTGAGCTTCATTATAGAAAGCCCATGTTCCGTCTTGATTATCGTCATTTACTTGAATCTTGAGTTTTGCTTGAATTTGTTCTTCTCCTGATTTATTAGTTTGAATCCTAATACAAAATCCTTCTTGATATAATAAATTTTGATTTCTGTTTCTAACTCGATATGTATTCCCTAATTGTAATCCTAGTTGTTCCTCCTGTCGTGTACATGTCATATTCATTTGAAGATCTCTCTCAGCTTCAATTTCAATTTCAAAATGTTTATCTCCAATCATCGGAGCTTCATCGCAGTTTATATTTCCTTCAATTGTTACATTTGAGTTAACTGTTAATCTTGTTTGCGATTGGAATTGGTATGTTGTTCTGTTATGTGCTTGTATCCGATATGGATATATCCCGGATTGATTTACTGGAACAGGTGGGTTTTGAGTAGCTAATACCGTATTGACGTTGAATAATGTAAATAAAATTGCGAAAGTAAAAATTCCAATGAGAATTTTATTAAATTTTTTCATTCTTATTTTCACACCTAAATTGGTTTAAGTTAATAAACGGGGGTAATATAAAAAGTATTGAGGAATAACATTTCCCAATTAAATTAATAAGATTTAACATAACTCGCTTAAATGTGTTAATGATTATATAATGTGAATTTAAACTACTTTAGATTTCGAATACTCTTAATTATACAAATTTCCTTCAACCTTAAATTTTAATATTAGAATTTTGAAAATATTAATAAGAATTTTCAGATTAAAATATTATATTAAGGAATTCATCTTAAATTTATTTTAATTTGAATTTTACAAAAATATTTATTATTACGATGGAGAAAAATTTATGTCGTTAAAGGATTTCACTAAAGAAGTATTCACGCGGTATGGATTTACCGAAGATCATATCAATATCTATTTAGTGTTTTTAAGAGTTCCCAGAGCAACCACTTCTGAAGTATACATGACTCTAACTGAGAAACATGAAGATTTAACTTATGAAACTGTATTAGAAATTACCAATTGGTTAGTTGAGAAAGGTTTTCTTAAAAGAATTGAAGGAATTATCGAGCGATATATTCCTCTTCAGCCATTTTTTGAACTATTTACAAATGAATCAGAAACTTTTAGAAATGAAATTGCCAAAATTAAAGATAATATCTTAGCTGATCAATCAAACCGTTTTGAGAAGCTTGAATCAATTCAGGATAAAAGTATTGGGGAAGTAGAAAATGCTGTTGATACACAAATCACGTCATTTTTTGAAGATTCTGATTCAAAAAATAACATTAAAGAAAATCGAATTGATAGTGCTACTAATCGGTTTACTGAAACTTCCAAAACATTAGAAAGTAATATTCATAGTATAATGGACAATTTAAATTCAAATTTAAAAAATCTTTCAGAAACAAGTGTTAGTAGAAATGAATCAGAAGTTACCAAAACTAAAGATGATTTAACTTCATTAATTTCAAAATTATTGCTTGATTTTTCAACCAGAGTTGAAAATCTGGAAAAAGAATTGAAGATGGAGTTGGATGAACATGTTGAAAGACATAAGAATACAGCAAACCAACTTAAACCTAAAATGGAACAAATTCTAGAGAAATATTTAGAACGTATGGATAAAGTTATTGCTGATTTAAAAGCTAAGATTTCAAATTTACTAAAAGAACACTCAAATCATGTGAAGAATACTACAGATACTTTGCAGGTAAACTTAAAGGCTACTGTTGATGAGAGGCATCGAAAATTAACTGACCAAACCAATGAATTTAAAAGCATGACCTTAACTTTAATTGACAATCTTCTTGAACACGCAAACAGATTTACTGATTTTACTGAAGACATGTCGAAAAAAGGATTCTTATGGATGGGAAAAAAAGCAAAATACAAGGCGAGGCATAAAACAACAATTGAGAACATATTACAATTTACGGAACCTATGAAACCCGATTTTATGAAAACATGCGATGATTATATTACAAATACACGAGGAACTACAGATCAAATTAAATCTGATGTAACAGATATTATGGTAAAAGAAAATGATGGGCTTGCTTCAGAAACTAACGATCTTGATTACAGGGCTCAGGAAACCGTTGATGCACAATTAGAAACCTTAGCAACTGATCTAGCCGGAGAAGTTGATGATACGTTACAAAGTGGTGTAAAAGATTGTTCTGATACTAATATAAAACTAAAAGATTCCTTAGAAAACTCGCTTAAAACACATCAAAGACAATATGATGATGCAATAAATACTCATAAAGATAATTCATTAAAGCATTACACAGATTTTGACATTGAAATTAAGAAAGTAAGTGCTGATTGGACAAGAGATGTGGATATGAATTTTGCTGATGGTAAACGAGATTGTTCAGATAAAATTGAGGGTGAAATTAGATTATGGGATGCTGAAGCTAAAGATATGAATACAAACTTAAGCGATATGCTTGTGGATCACAAATCCAAATACGAACAAACCGCAAAGACGCTTCAAAATAGCTTATCAAATACTACAAGAGACACTATTCAAAATGTGAAAGACGCAATAGCAGATTTCACTCTACAGTTTATGAATTCCATCGATGATGGCACAGAATTAGCAGAAAACAATGAAGGAAAATTAAATGATATTTATAATGCCTCCAGTTCGATTCCAGAAATTGCTAAGGTAACAACCTGGCCTGTAGTTGGAAAAGATGCTATGGTTGCTGCTATTAAAGATGCAATTTATCGTGTAAAATCATCAATTATTATCGTTACTCCATATGTCGTTCCTGATATTTTACAAGTCGTTTCTGAATACGCTTTCCAGAAAAAAGCGGTGCGTTTCATGCTGACGACACACTGGGACCTGCAGAAATATAGCGGGATAATCGCGAAAATGCGTCAACTTGGTAATATCCAATTTCGTCAATTACAAACGAAAGGAGAGTTTTTTGCAGTAACTCGCGATGCGGAGGAGGTAATTCTTGCTCCTGCCACGGAAAAAGAAGCAGAGATGATTGCTATTGTGTCAAACCAAGAAGGATATGCAAAGCTGTACAGTCAATTCATAGGTCCTATTTTTCAAGCAAACAGCCGTCCAATAAAGTAAGCAAGGAGATTAACCAAATACTGAAATGCGCATAGATCCAATAAGAAAATAATGAATACGCAAAAATCAACCAATATTTTATAAAATAGTATGTTTTTTATTCTTATTTTTTATTAATTTCTAGGAATATTGAAAAGCGAAAATTCCTTGATAGTTAATTCAAACATTAATACTTATGTGTAAGCATGCCAGCTATCAACAGCTCTAAAATATATACTGGCAATTTCTCGATTACCAATAAAATTAACCCATTTTATAAACGCTTCATCCTTAGATCCAATATTAGGGATATAAGCATCATAAGTTAATTCAATAAATTTATCTATATTTAACTTAAACCTATCGAAGGTTGGGACATTTTCAGGCCTTGATATTTTTTTGAATATCTGGTAAATTTCCATATATTCTTTCTCAGTAAATTCCCATTTTTTTTTCAAATCTCTCCTACCCTCCATAATACTATGTTAAACCATTAACCTTAGATCCTGGTTTATAACTAATAACTTTTTGTCTAGTATTTTTCATCGAATCCATAATAATATCAATTCATAGTTCTAATGCTTTTCTTCTATTTTTTATTTATTTGAAATGAAAAATCAATAATTAATTACATATAATTTTATATAAATTAAATTCTTCACTACTTTATCAAATAATTGTGTGAGTTAACCTTGGAGATTCAGCCGGATAATAAAACATTTAGGAACTATTTATTTTTTTGGGCTGGTCAAATTGCTTCAATTTTTGGTTCAGGTATAGTATTTTTTGTATTAGTGTGGTACATAACTGATACTACACAAGATCCAATTGCTATTTCAACTGCAGTATTTACTTATTTTATACCAATGATCATAATCTCACCAATTGCTGGTATAATCTCAGATCGGTATGATAGGAGAAAGTTGATATTATTAGTAGACTCACTCCAAGCATTTTCAACTTTCATTTTGATATTATTTTTTATATTAAACTTAATGCAATTTTGGATATTGTTAATTTTTGTGGCAATACGAAGCATATGTCAAGCATTTCACGCGCCAACTGCGAATGCAATAATTCCAACTATGGTTCCAAAGGATAAGTTAAGCAGAATCAATGGGATTAATTTCTTGTTTACAAGTTTTGTTAATGTGATCGGACCTGTAGTTGGAGGTTTTCTATTACTTTTTTTCACAGTCCAAGAAGCTTTATGGATAGATGTAATAACTTTTTTAATAGCATTGATACCACTATTACTAATAAAGATACCTCGTGTGAAAAGACTTCCTGAGAAGCATGAGAGAGACTCTTTTTATACTTCTTTTAAGGAAGGGGTGAATATTATTCATGGCATACCAGGGCTTCTTAGCATGATGATTACATTTATGATTCTTAACTTTTTGTCTCAACCACGGGGTACATTAATGGCTTATTTCATTAAAGTCGATCATGGTGGAACTGTGCTCGTTTTTTCATTGGTTTCGATGGCTTTCAATATCGGAATGTTCATAGGGGGAATTACTACATCTGTCAAGAAAAATTGGAAACATAAAATGCGTATGATATATTTTGCTTATATTATTATGTCTATAGGAAGTATATTATTAGCAACAACACCTACAGGGAATATTCTTCTTTTAATGATTTATTCAACCATAATTGGTGTTACTGGACCGATAATAAATTCACTTTATTTTACAATAATCCATTTAAAAGTACCTCATGATAAAGTAGGAAGAGTTCTATCAATTGATACGACATTGTCATTTACTGCGATGCCAATAGGCACATTATTAGCGGGACCTTTAGCATATGCTATAGGAACACCTATTCTATTCCTTATTAGCGCCCTTTTAGTGTTTATTACCATAACTTTGATTTACATTTTTTCTAGTATTCGATCTCTAGATACTATAAAAGAAATCGAAATTGAGGAACATAATTAATCTATTGATCTTATTTAACATTAAAATATATTAAATAGGTTTGTTATTGAATTAGTTTAACTATATAGACAATGTGATATTATTAACATTTAGTTAAATCTGGAATCAAATACTTAGTTGAATAAAAATATAATGACAGATACCTCTAGAAAAAGAGTAGAATTAATGGCTCCATTAAAAAACTATAAATCATTAAACGCTGTATTAGGCAAGGCTGATGCTGTTTATTTTGGTGTTGAATCGTTTAACATGAGAATGTATAGTGATAATTTTAGACTAGAAAAGCTTAACGATATCGTAAAAACATGCCACAATCATAATATTAACGCTTATCTCACCACAAATGTAGTAATTTATGAAAATGAATTCCCTCTTTTAGAGCAAATATTAGATAAAGCTGTAGAGGCAGAAATGGATGCTGTAATTATTCATGATATTGGTGCTATTCAATTAGTAAAAGAAAAAGGCTTAGATTTCCATATCTCTACTCAAGCCAATATTTCTAATTCTCAAACAGCACTATTTTATGAATCATTAGGAGCAGAAAGATTAATTCTTGCGAGAGAATTATCACTAGAACAAATTAAAGAAATTAAAAATAAATTAAGCAACGCTGAAATTGAAACTTTCGTTCATGGGGCGCAGTGTACTTCAATCTCAGGGCGATGTTATTTTTCTGCTGAAATTTGTGAATCTCAAGATTACTCAGCAAATAGAGGGAAATGCATTCAACCATGCAGAAGAAAATGGAGAGTTTATGATGACCAAAATAATGAGCTGCTATACGACGGTGTTTTCTTTATAAACGCAAAAGACCTCTGTATGATTGAACATATCCCAAAATTAATTGAAGGAAATATAGATGCTTTTAAAATTGAAGGTCGAATGAGGGATCCAATCTATATTGAAGAGACCACCTCATGCTACAGAGAAGCTATTGATGCTTATTATGAAAATAATTTCACACAAGAAAAGGTTAAAAATTGGTTAAATCGTTTAAATAAAGTATATAATCGAGGATTTTCTACAGGGTTTTATTTTGGATTACCAAAAGGCAGTGAAATACAAAGAGAATTTGATGGAAATATTTCAGACCATAAAAAAATTGAGATTGGAAAGGTATTAAATTACTTCCCTGAAAAAAAAGCAGCAAAAATTCTTTTGACATCAGGGAAACTAAAGTTAAATGATGAGATTTTTATTATTGGTACGCATACAGATACATATTTAAGACAAGAAATTAGCTCTATTCAGATAAAGCAAAAGAAAAATTTAACCGAAACGCCAATAGTTACATCTAAAAAAAACCGTATAGCGGTTGGAATCATTGTTGATAACCCTGTTAAAAAAATGATAAAATATTCAAATTACAACAGCAATAGAAATTGAAAATAATGAAACAATCATTTCTCAGTTTATCTAAATCTCATTCATTTGTTAATAAAGATACAAAGTGTAAATTTATTTTTCATTGACTAAAATATTAATAAAGAACATATAATATTTTTACATACTCATTAAAATTCGAAATTTAAAACAATAAAAGGCGTATAAAATGAAAATTATTGAAATTGAAGGTATTGGTGAAAAATATGCTAAAATTTTAGAGAAAGAGGGGATTGCAGAAGTAGAAAATTTAATACCCCTTACATGGCGAGAAATAAAAGAATTAGCAGGAAAAACAAAGATTTCAGTAAAATTACTTGAAAAATGGCAAGATCAAGCAGAATTAATAGAACTCAAGGGTGTTGGTCCTGAATATTCTGAAGTTTTAAATAAGGTAGGAATTGATTCCATTAAAGAGCTCTCCTACAGAAATCCGCAAAAGACATTAGATAAAATAGTTGAGTTTGACAAAAAACAACCCGATGTAATTCGTAAAATTCCTAAAGTAGAAGATATCGATGGTTGGATCGGGCAAGCAAAAGAAATGTACGGAGATAAGAAAGCTAAAACAAGTCCAAAAACAACTCCTATTATAGAAATTGAGGGAATTGGCACCAAGTACTCCAAAACATTAGAAAAAGCAGGATTATCTAACATTGAGGATTTGATATCATTTGATTCCGTTAAGATTAAAAATTTATCAACAACTACTAAGATTTCAGAGAAATTGATAGATAAATGGGCGGAACATGCTGATTTGATGAGAATAGGAGGGGTAGGACCAGAATATGCAGATGTTCTTAATCAAATCGGAGTCGATAGTGTTAAAGAGTTAGCTCAGCGAAACCCTAAGAATACATTAGATCGAATTATGGAATTAGATAAAAAGAAACCTGATGTGTTTAGAAAACCTCCAAGGTTAGAAGAAATTCAAGAGTGGGTTGAAGAAGCAAAAAAAATTAAATAAATAACTTTTTTTTTTCTTAAATTTATTTGTTTTTCTATTTTATTTAGTGTTGTATCCAAATTGCAACCTCATCAGCATCCCAAGCTGTGCCTAATACATCAATATCAGAATCACCATCAATATCTATCGCAGAACAAGCGACAGCACCATCAAAATTATTTGCAATTATATGTTCAGAAAATCCTTGATTTCCATAATTTTCAAACCAACTTATTTTATCTGATAAATAGGCCACACCAATGATATCAAAATCTCCATCTTTATCGAGATCAATAGGAAAAACAGTATTAGGTCCATCAATTTCAGAGACTATATGGCGAATAAACGTTAAATTACCAATATTTTCAAACCAATCATTAGTATTATCTGTTGCTGAAGTGGAGCAAATATCAATATCTCCATCATTGTCCATATCTATAGGTTTTAGATCATGAACACGACCATAATTAGTTGTAAGTTCTTTTTTAGTAAAATTTTGATTACCATCATTTTCCCAACAGCACATTTCTCCTATATGGATTGAAGAAGTAGAACCGGTAATAATATCAATATCATTATCATTATCTAAATCTGCGGCAAAAATAGAACCGTGACCTTGATTAGAAATTTCAGGGTACCCCATTGAGATTTCATGTTCGGTAAAACTTTGATTACCATTATTCTCCCACCAAGTAACTTCTTCAGTTCCAGTACTAAGAAGATCAATGTCACCATCAAGATCAACATCATAACTGTTAATGCTATACGGAGATTCATAATTAGTGATGATTGAATGTTTCACAAAATTTGAATTGTTATTTTCCCACCAAGCGAGTTCATCAGTATAAGAACTTGGTCCCAAGACATCTGGATCTCCATCTAAATCTATATCACCTATATTAATAAAATAAACTCCGGCAAAATTATCAGTAATAATATGTTTAGTAAAATTTAATTCATTATTTTCCCACCATGCAATATCACCAAGAGCATATGATGCCGATATCACATCAATATCTCCATCACCATCAACGTCAACTCCAAATATCACCCCAGCCTCTTCAAAATTACTGTCTAATATAATCTTTGTAAATCTAAGTTCATTTGAGAGTTTTAAAAAGATTAAACCCAAGCTGATTCCAATAGTTGCACCAGCTACAATGCCAACAATAATAAATATTTGCAGAATTTTCTTCATGAATAAAATCACTTTACTTGTTATTAATTAATAATTTATTCTTTTTTATTTACGGAAAATAAATCAATTTTATTTCAAAATGGATTAATAGGCTTTAGATTCAAATATATATAATTCTTACTATATCAACCCAAACATTTTTTAATATCCTAACTAAAAATAACATTTTTAGCTTTTATATCGATTTTTAAAATTTGCCGAAAAAGAGAGATCTAAAAAAAATTAAGGATATTATCGCAAATTAGGATGTCTCAATCCCATGTAGCCTTCTTTACTTCGTTATCATCGTCTTCCGTATGAATTCGCTTTAGATCGATGTCTTGATAACCTGGGAGAACACTTAGTATTCTTCTCATAGCAAATCTAACGTCTTTAGCTGATGCGATAAAGCGTCCTACTATTAAAATATCAGCTCCAGCCTCCAATGCATATGCTGCAGAATTTGGTTCAATACCTCCAGCAACAGCAACCAGTACTCTATCCTTACCTGAAGCTTTCTTTTTACTTGCGTACAATTCTTTAATTTTTGGAGCTAATGTCCATCTCTGCCGTTGTTGAGCGTCAGGGGATTTATCTCCTGCTGCAGATTGCTCGACATCGATACCTCTATGAATTATCACGACATCTGGTATTTGTTTTAAGGAACTTAGCTTCTCAATAGGATCTTGAACTTCCATTGTATCAACAAACGCATGAATTCCGAGTCGTTGAGCTTCTAAAATAAACTTATCGAGTGAGGCCGTAGCAGCTAAACCACTTGCTACAACTCCATCGGCAGTCGCGTCAAAAGCAAAATCAACTTCTAATTTTCCAACATCTAAAGTTTTTAAATCAGCAACAATAAATTTTTCCCTCGCAACTTCACGAATTTTCTTAATCGATTCAACACCATATTTCTTGAGAAATGGCGTTCCAACTTCTAGTATGATACGATCACTCTTTGGGAGTTCCTTTACAACTTTAATTTGTTTTTCTATATTTGGCGCGTCTAACGCTACTTGTACGTATGGGGGACGCCAGAGTCTAGGTACTCGTATACCCGCAACTGGGTGTTTAGCGCGGTCTTTATCATAAAATATCTTTTCGATTGGAGGATACTTTTTAAGAGCTCTCTGAATTGCTAATTTTGTGGCACCATAATTATATTGATAGATTTTTCGGTAATCGGTAGCCTCAGGATGTATAAATACACTTACAATTATTACCCAATCATCCAATTTATTCATTGGGATTAAACCTTCTTCTACACCATCAGCAATACCTTTTGCTACTGCTGCCTGAGCTGGACCAAATATTTTGTTAGCATCTGCCATATCCGATATCGTAACTTTCGGTACTATAAGACTCACTGGTTTAGATAAAAGATTAGGTCTAATTGCAGCAAGAAGTCCTCCGTGTCCTTTTGAGGGAGTACTTAACGCATTCGCGAAAGAGATACCTACAGGTCCATCTTTTGAACCAATAATTAAATCTACATGAGCTAGGTTAGGAGCCTCCCCTATCAGTGCTTCTCCGATAAAATACTCAATTTTAGCCATACGAATTTCCTTTTTAAATTTTTTATTGTTTCTTTTTATAATTTTGTAGAGTTTATTTATTTATAATGGTGTGTTTCATAGATAATATAAAAAAATGCTTATCTACATTATTCTAGAGTTAATCTTCTATTAATAAAATTATTGATCGGAATTTATATCAGATTGAATTGAGGATGCTTCATACCTAAAAATATAACATGCGTACCTAACTATATATTTGAAGCACCATCTTCCACATTCCTAAATCTAAATATTTTTTTCTTGGTCTTAAATAATACATCAAGTAAAACTTTAGCACCCATCTTTCTAAGTTTTCTTTATGTTTTATGATTTGTTTTCCCGAAGTATAATTAAAGTAATTGAAATCCATGATTAAATCTTCTTTTACGTATTTTTCATAAATTTTTGTTCCTGGTAGAGGGATTAAAATTCTGAAAGCTACTATTGTAGGATCCATCTTTTTAGCAAACTGTATCGTTGCATTCAAATCAGACTTTGTTTCTTCTATATACCCTAACATAAAGAAAGCAGTAAAAAAAATTCCTTTTTTCTTTAATCTCTCAGCAGATTTTAGAACATCCTTTTTTTTTATTTGCTTGTTGTAGGATTTCAGAATTTTTTCAGAACCTGACTCAACACCTAAAAACAAATGAATACAGCCAGATTTTTTCAATAAGTCCAATATATTTTCACTAATATTCGCTATAGTATCGACTCTAGCATTTGAATCCCAATAAATTTTAATTCCTTCTTCTATTATCTTATTGCAAATTTCTTTTATTCTTTCGATAGACACCATAAAATTATCATCAACAAAAAAAACCATTGGTCTCTTCCCTTCTGGGCCACCCACCTTTTTTACGTTGGGATAGTTTTTAATTACTTCTTTAATCTCTTCAATAATATTCGTTGCGGATCTATATCTCCATTTTAACCCATCTTTTCCGGAAACTTGGCAAAATGTACATCCAAAAGGACATCCCCTTGAAGTTATAATGGTAAAAGCATGAGTTCCATATTTTTCAAGGGGTACCAAATGTCTTGCTGGAAAAGGTAATTTATCCAAATCTGCGATAAACTTCCGAGATTTATTTTTAATGATTTTTCCGTCTTTTTTATAGCTAATCCCATTGATATCATCAAGATTCTGCTCCCCCTTAATAGTTCTAACAATTTCATTAAGAATTTCTTCACCTTCTCCCCTCACAACGATATCAAAATTAGATTCATTTAAGATTTCCTCATCGGAAAAAGTAGCATGTGGACCCCCAATAACCAAGGGGATGTTAAAGTTCGATTTAATTAATCTCGCTAACCTGTAAGCTTCATAAATAGATGCAGTAATAGAGGTAATACCGATTACTATAGGGTTTTTTTCTTTAATTACTTGTAAAATATTTTTATTTTTTAATGCTTTAATGTTTAGATCAAGAATTTCAACCTTAAATCCCTCCTTTTCCAAATATGATGCCAAAGATAATAAACTAAGAACAGGAAACTTAATTTTATCTCTATATGAAGCTATTGTAATTCTTTTTCTCTGATAAGGATTAATTAATAGTACGTCTATCATATTTTGTAGGGATTTGGATTTATTTTCCAGACGTTTAATTTTACAATTTTATAAACTTTTGTAAAATTATATTTTATATAGAATATAAGAGTATGTAAAAAAGTCATATATGATAAATATTTTCTCGTGCTTTGTATAAACTAAAAAATATTAATAGAAAATAAAAATAGGGGAATTTATAGGGATTTATGCTTAAGTTTATTCCAGATATAACCATGTCCATCGAATAAAATAAAGATGGCTATAGACGATATTATTAAGCAGAAAATTAATAAATCTACATCTGTCGGAACATGTCCGAATAATATTTCCAAATTAATTACAAAGTTGCTCATCCAAGGCCAAGCCCCGGGTAGAGGTTGCCCATTTAAGAAGAAGTAAAAGAAATCTTCAAGAGTGCTATATTGTAAAAGCGTTCCCGCAACAAAGATATTCCAACTCTGTCTTTTAGAGCCACCACCTAATTTCCAACCAATCGCAATAATGAGATAAAAAAATGTCATTAAAAGACCCCAGAAGGATAAATAATACATTGTTTTATCAGTCACACCCGCATACCATAGATCATCAATAGTGGAATTAACAAGAAACCCTATAGGGGCTATGATTGCAGCAAAAAGAATAAGCAATATCAGAATTCGATAATTAAACTTTTTTGGTTGAAGAAAAAAGGCTGGAATTAATCCAAATAATACTAATTGCACATATAAGAAAAATCCTTGCGAAATTCCAAGAATGACATAAAAGACAATTGGTATCCCATTGGCGAACAAGAAGAGAATTATTCCGATTATGAACCATTTCTTATCTGATTCTCCTCTTTCACTTTCCTTATTACCTGCAAGGTACATAAATCCAATAGGTAGTATTAATCCTAGACTTACTAAGCTAATTAACCATACAAGTCGTAATACTAATCCGACTTCTGAATGTTCTGCCGCCCAATCTACTTCTGCTGTTAATAAAATAACACCAATAAATATTCCTAGAACAATTATTTTTTTAATCCAAGAATTAGAATTATTTTCAGACATTTTAATTCACATGTTAATTTCTATATTAAATATTATGTTTATCACTGGATTATTAAACCAAATCTTGTGATGTTTAAATATTATCTGACAATTTAAATAAATGTTACAAAAACTTTCATAAATAAGTCAAATTTTCATCTTTATAATAAAAAAAAATTAAAATTGAGAATTCTGGTTTAGCATCAAATATAATGAAATGATAAAAATAAAATCAAGAGAAAGTGGTTCATTTAAGCTTCCAGTATTGGGATATGCTGCTTATGGCGTTAATAAATTTTTTGATAAGTTTAAATTACTTTCTTTTTTCCTTGATAAATTGGAAACTATAGCGCTACACGATGATATTGATAAACTCAGAATCGAAAAACCAATTTATATAACTGGTCTTGCTCGTGCTGGAACGACAATTATTTTAGAAATGTTAAGTAAGCACTCAGATGTCGCAACACACCAATATAAACATATTCTTATGCCATATCTTCCTTACTTGTTTAGTATGATAACAAGTATAGTTAAAATTTATATAAAACCTTTTGAAAGGTTCCATAAGGATGGTATAATCGTTACACGTGAGAGTCCTGAAGCAGTAGAAGAAATAATTTGGCGTAAATTTTTTGACAACAACCATAACGAAAATATTTCTAATATAATAGGCGGGGATGCTTCCAATCCTAAATTTGAGAAATTTTATCAAACCCATATTCGAAAACTCATTCTTAATCAAAATCGTTCTCGTTATTTAGCTAAAAATAATTATCATGTTACAAGATTGGAATATCTGCTTCGTCTTTTTCCAAGTTCAAAATTTTTAATTATCATTCGTAATCCCATCGATCACATTGCTTCCCTAATTAAGCAAACAAAGTTATTTTTAAGGATGGAAAGGGAACACCCCCTTTTAATTGATTGGCTCAGAATTTCTGGACATAATGAATTTGGTCATCATCAATTGTGTATAAACGTAGGAAATACAGAACTCATTCATGAAATTCGTGAATTATGGAGTTTTAAAGAAACATATATAAAAGGTTGGGCTCATTATTGGAGATCCATCTATGATTTTATCGCTAATCAGCTTGATGTAAACAAGAAGCTAAAAAAAGCAACATTTATTGTTAAGTATGATGATTTATGTGAATCTCCAGGTAAGATAATAGATGAAATTCTGGAGCATATCGAACTGCAAACAAAAAAATTTGAGACTATTAAAAAGTATTATATCGAACATTTGCATAAACCTACATATTATACTCCAAATTTTTCCCAGAAAGATATTGAAAATATTTCTGAAATTACAAAAGCAACTGCTGCTCGATTTGATCTCCATTGACAATATAAGAGATAAAAATAAGATTTCAAGAATATATACAAATCATTGATACCTAGCAAACTATTTATATCAAAATTGACATTTATATCAAAATAAAAAAAATTACATCTTAAGCATTGAAGTGTGAAAAATAAATGGTATATACGATTGCAAAAGGAGAATTTCCTAAGAAACCGGAATATGGTAATGTTTTAGAAG
>JAUWHL010000224.1 GCA_030605895.1 Promethearchaeota archaeon
TTTCGTTTTTAATTTTTGTATTTTCTTTAAGAAAATAATAGAAGTTTTAATTAATATATAAATCGATTCTACACATAGAAAAATTTAAATAATGGAATTTCAGATAGCAAACACTTTAGAGTTAAAAATTATATAATTTTATTAAAAGATAAAGTAAATTGTAGAAATAACATGACTGATGAACCTATTCCCAAATATCAAATTCGAGAAAAAACACCTGATGAGGAAATTGAAAGTATTTCTGATAAAAAGTTACTAAAAAAAATAAAAAAAGAAAGAATCAAATTAGATAAAGAAAAGAGCGAATGGGAAAGAGTTCTTAAACAGATTCAAGATTATCAAGACAATATCAAAGACCTTGAAAAAAAAAGAAAAGATAGAGAACTTGAAGTTAAAAGTCTTATTGAAAAACGGGATAAATTACAGAATGAATTAAAAACAGCGAAAAATCAAATTGAACAACATGAAAATCAGCTTGCTACTAAAGAACGGCAATTCAGAGATAAAATCAGAAGAAAAAATGATGAATTAGACCAAAAAAATGCTGAATTAGAAAAATTTCGAGAGAAATTAGATAAACTCAGAGAAGATATTGGAAACGAGAAGAAATTTCTAGATAAAGAAAAAACAAGAGCAGAAGATTGCATCAAGGAAATTAAAACAAAACTTCCGGGAATGGAAAGAAGAGAAGAAGCCTTGAACAGAACAATTAATGATTTAGAAAATAAATTAATGGATTTAAGAAATGAAATTAAACCCCTAACTAAAGAAAGAGATAATTTAAATAGAGAGATTAATAATTTAAATAGGGATATTACTGATGAAAAAAATAGAATTTCTGATGAAAAGCAAAAATTAAAAGAAGAAAGAGAAAAAACGCGTTATAAGAAGCAGGATTTAGATCTGAAAGCACGTGATATTGATAAGAAAAAAGCAGATCTTAAAAAAGCTAAAGATAAGGTTGATAGAGATGTTAAAGATTTAGAAAAAAGAAGACAACAACATGAAGCAAGATTAAAAGAATTACAGAGGAAGATTCCTTCAGCAGAAAGTAAATATAATTCCTTAAATCGTAAACTTCTAAATTTAGAGGAGAAATTTGATAACCTAAATAACGAATATGGAAACGCAGAAAAAGAAAAAAATAGAATTTCTGATGAAAAGCAAAAATTAAAAGAAGAAAGAGAAAAAACACGTTATAAGAAGCAGGATTTAGAACTGAAAGCACGGGATTTTGATAAGAAAAAAGCAGATCTAAAAAAATCTAAAGATAAAGTTGATAGAGATGTAAAAGAATTAGAAAAGAGAAAACAACAACATGAAGCACGATTAAAAGAATTACAGAGGAAGATTCCTTCAGCAGAAAGTAAATATAACTCCTTAAATCGTAAAATTCCAAAATTGGAGGAGAAATTTAATAGATTAAATAACGAATATAGAAAATTAGAAAAAGAAAAGAATAGATTAGGTAATGAAAAGAATCTCATAAAACGTGAAAGAGATAAATTAGAAAAAGATAAACAAAGATTTCTGAATGAAAAAAGGAATTTTGAAAGAGAAATAAGAAAGATTAAAACTATACCAAAGCATAAAATTAAATCAAAAACTCCTTCAAAATATTAATTATTTTTATTTTTGTGAAATTCATGAAGATTATTAAAGGCATTGAAGGAGATTATATAGAAACAAAAAAAGATAACTTATTTTTTGATGTAAAAGGTTTACTCCATCCTAATGATCGAAAAATCTGTTATTTAAGATTTTATCCCCATCCAGATGGAGAACGGGAAAAAACAAATACTAATTTTAAAAAAGTATACAAGTTAAGCGAACGATATGCTCTCTTGAGAGAGAAGTATCCCGTATATCTTTTCTTTTCTAAAGAACTTGATTTAGAGGTGCAAGCAGTTAAAAATCAAGACATTAAAAAAATTTATACTCCAAGGAACTTCATCAAAGAACTATTATTTAAAAATAAGCTATCGAATAGTGAAAAAAATTCTAAGGATTTATGTGAATTATTTATTACAACGGGGGATATTTCCAATAATTCAATAGGAATTACGGGATCAACAATGGTGGGATTAAATACTGATGATTCTGATATTGATATAGTGATTTATGGTACAGAAGCATCTTTGGAATTTCAAGAAAAATTAGTAAAAATATTTAAAAAATCTAATAATTGCCGGAAGTATAATCTAAATGAATATAAATCTCATTATGATTGGAGAGTTGCTGGTTCTAATATTCCATTTGAAGATTTTCTGAAAAGTGAACAAAGAAAACAGCATCAAGGCAAATTCATGGACCAGGATTTTTTTATAAGATATATTAAAAGCCCTAGAGACTGGAAAGGAAATTTTTATGATTATCAATATAAAAACTTAGGAAATATTAAACTCAAAGCAGAGATCATAGACTCAAAAGGTTCTATTTTTACGCCCTGTTCATATAAGATAAATGCTAAAAAAATCCTCCAAAGCAATATCATCTCAAATAATGTTAAGATAAAAGATATTAATGAAATAAATTCATTCCGAGGCCGTTTTTGTGAGCACGCTAGAGATGGTGAAACTGTATTAGTTGAAGGGAAGTTAGAAAAAGTCAAATATAAGAATAAGTCGGAATATTTTAGAATTTTATTAACTGATCCTGCTCAAGATAAAATGATCATTATTTAATCATAAATAATAGAGTCTTAATTATATTGAAATTAAAATATATTAAAACTAATTTTTCATAAAGTAAATGGATATTTTCAACGCAGATTTACATATACATTCTCCACATTCAATAGGTGTATCAAAATCTTTAAGTTTAGATACGATGTTTGATACTTGTAAAAAAAAAGGTTTAAATATTTTAGGTACAGGGGATGTATTACAACCAGATTGGCTTAAACTCTTAGAAAATAACTTAGAAAAAGATAAAAATGGAGCCTATCGTTACAAGGATATTTATTTTATTCTCCAAACTGAAATTGAAGACGAAGAGAGTGTACATGAAGTTGTTTTTTTTGAAGATTTTGATATGGTAAGAACCATTCAAAAGAAATTAGAACCTTACTCAAGTAATATTCTGGGTGAATGGGGTGGACGTCCAAGAGTTAATTTATCCCCCGAAGAATTAACTGATATTATTTCGGATGAGGGGGCTTTGATTGGCCCCGCTCATGCTTTTACACCTTTTAAAGCCATATTTCGGCAAAATAAATTTAAAACGCTTAAAGAATGTTATGCTAGTGCAACTAAGAAAATCAAATTCGTTGAATTAGGACTCTCTGCTAATACTGATCTTGCAGATAGGTTGGAATGTTTGAAAGATGTCACGTTTCTAAGCAATAGTGATGCACATTCACAAAACCCACGTTCTTTAGGCCGAGAATTTAATAAATTCTATATTGATAATCCCTCTTTTAATGAAGTCTTACAAGCGATAGAGAGAAAAAATGGAAGGAAAGTAACATTAAATGTTGGTTTAAATCCTAAACTCGGGAAGTATTATGTTATGTTTTGTAATAAATGTAGGAGAAGGATTTTATTTAAGAAAGTGAAAAAACAAGTAAATGTAATCTTTAATCAATATTCAATAACAGATAACTTTATCATATACTACGCTAATGATCCTATATCTTCAAGATTAGATTATTTAGAACAAGTTTCCAAAAACAAGATGATCTGTCTAGCATGTAAAGAACAGTTAAATAAAAATTTTAAAATTAAATTAGGTGTAAGTGAACGAATTGAAAGAATTTCTACATATGATAAACCAAAACATCCAGATCATAGACCTCCATATATTAATACTGTTCCATTAGTAGATATTATCCGTTCCATCAAAAAGATTAAAAGCTCAACTAGTAAAACAGTTTTAAATCAATACAATAAAATAATTCAAGACCTTGGAACTGAGTTTGAAATTTTAATCGATATCCCGATTAGCAAAATTGAAAATTTTGATCCAAATATTGCCTTAGTTATACGTGCTCTTAGAAATAATGAAATTGAATATATTCCAGGAGGCGGTGGCACATATGGTCAAATTAATTTTCAAATATAAGAATAAGCCAAATTCTTAACAGTTAAATTTCTAATCAAAAATAAGTTAGGAGAGAACAAACAACCCAAATTTTAAAGATTTTAGATCCAGAACTCTAAATCTAACTTTAAGAGTTCCCCACATTTATTGCATGTTAACCAATCAAATACCTTGAAGGTAACAACCATCATTTCGATTTCCTTCCTTAGAAATTGATTTTTAAACTTCTTCTTGTAATCACCATTCGGACAAGAAATTATTGCCCTGACCTTTATTAAATCGTCACTTTTTGAGCCGTCCATAGACTCTTTGCTACTAGTTTTCGTATTATCAATTTCCATATTTTGATTTACCCTTAAACCAAGATAAACATGATAACATAGACTTATAAATTTAATTCTAATATTTATTGTCCTTTATTTCAGATGAAAAAACAGATTAGGGAAAATTTTAGATGTTTCAATT
>JAUWHL010000320.1 GCA_030605895.1 Promethearchaeota archaeon
ATCACTATTTTTATTTTGATAATTAGCAAGATCAATACCTAAATAAATACTATAGGTTCGATTTGAATCGAATTCTCCTCTTCTATCATCATCATTTTCTCTATCTTTAATTAAATCAATGAGAAGATGGATATTTTTAGAATCAGTAATGCTTTCTTTAGGGGTTTTACCGCCTAATAAGGGAATTTTTTGATTAATCCATCTTTTCATTAAATAATGTCTCATCATTCGTGATTCCCAAAAGAGAGACTCCTCCTCATAATCATCTGTTTGGTTATTTTCAAGTTTTTTCTCTAAGGGATAAATTTCTTTTTGGTACTTGGTGGCAAATTTAATTGAATTATTATATATTTCTTGAGAGTGCTTCGCCGAAAAATCGTAAGGAGAGTCTTGTTTCTGAGTTTTCCCTAAGATATCAGTATATGTCGGGGCTGATAATTGCAAAATAAATAACTTTAAACTTTTTTTAATATCTTTTAGAAGCTTTTGCATGCTTTTTTTAGAATAAGTTACTAATTTTATTCTGCTCCTCTTTATTTCAACAAATCCAACACGAACTTTTGGCCCTACATTGATGTTTTCCATTGCATCAACTTTTTGTTCCATAGACCAATCGGACATGATGGATGTGGCTCCAAAGACTATTGTTTTTTGAAATAACTCTTGGATTTTATGTACAATAGCTTTTTTACTTAATTGAATTAAATTTTTAGGAGTAATATTTTTATCAATAATTTCTTCATTGATTGGACTCTCATCATAAATAATAAAGTAATCAAATGAATATTTATTAGTCTTATCCAACTCAGGAACTTCTCTAAAATATTTTGTATCAGATCTAAGAACTTCAATAACTTCGATCAATTTTTCAGAAGTTAATTCACCCACACATTCTGCATAAACAATATCCTGTCTATCGGGACTTCTGATAATTAAAGGATATTCTGGGGCAAATAGTTGCATTAAATCCATGATTTTTATCAAGAGGGGTGAATTTTGTTTTAAAAATGTGAATATGGAACTATTATAAAAATAATCTCCTGAAAATGATGCGTATTTATGGGAAAAATCTCTATTAAATAGTGGAAATTTAGAATTAAGCTCTTCCAAAACATTAGGATTCTTTTCTATAACATCTCTCAACCAAAACATAAATAAAACGCGATTAATTTTTTTGTGTTGATCAGGATTCAAAATAAATACAGAAGTAGAAAACAAATTAAAACCTGCGACTCTATATAACCGCCCAATAACGATATTCCAAATGTATAACCTTGAACAGATCAATGGATCTTTCATTACATATTCCTTCTTAGTAAAAAGATCTCTAAGCAAAACCCAAGTATTATGAGTAGCATCTTCAGCTTTTTTTACCCTAATTACTTCATAAAATGAAAATTGACTTTTGAAATATGAATCATAACATTCTTTAGCACGATCAGATGCTTTTCGTAAGTAAAATTGTAGTGATTCTTGAAATATCTTTCTATCATGTCCCGGTAAAGTCCAATCGACTGTTAACGCCTCGAATCGAATCGCAGATCTGAAACTTCCATCAGATTTTTCAGGTTTTACCCATCCGTTTATGATATCATTGATGATTTGATTAAATCTAGAAATATTGAGATCATCACTTAAATTATCGGCAATTTCGCGTATTTCTGGAATATTTTTATAAGCCTCAATAAATTTTGCTAAAACTAAATCATGCATTTTCAATTTAATATTCTTTAATTTTTCTAAATATCGGTTTAAATTAAATATTCGATGATCTGACCTATAGCAACATTTACCGAAAATCTTTCCACTTCCACAACCACATTCTTCCCGATATTTACTAAATTTATGTTGTTCTAGATTTACTTTATTCTCATTTTTAGTATCTTTAATCAGAGGGTATCGAGTAAATTTATTTCCTTTCTGTCGCATAGTAATATTCAACAGCACAATATATTAAATAGTAATTATTGTTTGGAATCAAAAAAAGTCAATTGTTACGCACTTAATAAATATTTCAGTAAAAATAATAAACTGTGAACAGTTTTTATAAGATGTCAAATAAACAGAAATCATATTAATTCAGTATGTGAATAGAGGGATCATAATGGAGGAATTAACTGGTGAATGGGTTATTTTTAATGAAAATGAGAAAGAAGTCAATCCAGAAATTTGTCGTTATTAACCTCATATTAAATAAAATTATTTTAAAAAAAAGGGAAGATTAAAAATTGTATGAAATTCATATTAACTAAATATAAACAATTATTACTTTCAAGTAGAAGATCAAACGTGAAAACATGATAAGTGAAGAAGAAAAAGAAATCATCATCCGATATGCAAAAAAATATAACGTCTCTTCAGTCTATCTATTTGGGTCTTCATTAGACCATCACGAATATAATGATATTGATCTTGCTGTACATGGAATAAAACCGAGTTTATTCTTCAAATTTTATGGAGAATTATTAAGAAATTTACCTAAACCTGTAGATCTTATTGATTTATCCGAGAAATCCTTATTTAACCAAATAATTGAAAAAAATAGTGTCAAAATATATGGATAAGCTCATCAATGAAGTTGGAGCTGAAAGAGAGCATTTGTCAAAAACTCTTGAAGCTTTAAATAAGGTAATGAAACGAAAAAAAACAACCATCATAGAGTTAGCCGCAATTGCTACTTTTCTTCAAAATGCATACAATGGGATGGAAAATCTTATTAAGAGAACACTAAAATTTAAAGGTATATCCATTCCATCATCAGAATCTTGGCATAAGGATTTATTAGATATTTCAGTTGATAGTAAAATAATTTCCCTTGAACTTTCTAATAGACTCGATGAATATCGAGCATTTCGACATTTCTTTATTCATGGATATGGAATAAACTTAGATAAAGAAAAATTAATGCCACTTGCAGAAAATTTACCCCTTTTATGGAAAGATTTTAAGTTTGAAATGGAATTTTTGATTAAATCTTTAAAAACCACCAAGGAAAATAATTTACCTTAAAGAGTCATCCCCCAATCGCAACCTCTCATTCCCGTAATTTCTTTCCAGGAGATATTCTCATGATTGCCTTTAAAGCCGGTATGAATGTTTTTAATAGCTTCTCCTATAATTTCTATCCTTCTAATTACAAAGTCTTGTAATTGCTTAGATTTTAAAGAATCTAATGACTCCTTATCTTTAATATATTCTTCAAATAATAAGGATCTTAAGATTAATAAGTTTCAATTTCCATCTGAAAGAGAAAAAGAATTTATATTGAGAATAGGATCTTATTTACTGAGAATTATGACTTTAAAAACAATAAAAGTTAAAGAAAGAATTTATAAAAAATTATTAGATAGTAAAAAAGATGAAGAGAGTATCTCTGAATTTTTGGAACGCTTATTAGATATTAAAGAACAATCAAAAGATATCAATAAATCCTTTGGAATATGGAAAGATTTACCAGCAGAATATTTTGAAATTATAGAATCAGATATTAAAG
>JAUWHL010000065.1 GCA_030605895.1 Promethearchaeota archaeon
TTAGTAACAATTGAGTCAAGGCTTATTTTCACTTGCTATTTCTTCTAATGAAATAGAGAAATCGTTTCTCATAAGTTTTACATAGAACTCATTAGCCGATCTAAAAGCAGCTTTAGTTTTATCACTAATCTCTTCATTTTCCAGGATTTCTTTCAATCTGTTTATATCATCCTCAGTTTCAATGAGATCTTCATCTAAGTGAAAAAATAAATTTTCTTTAAGTTTTTCCTTTTCTTTTTCTGACTTTTTTTTCCCGTTTATCGAAGTCATCGTTATGATTATACCATTTTTTGCTTATATTTATAACTATTTTGTTTTTATGAAATATGAAATATTACACTTTAATTTTTAAATAAAACTTTATTGACTACTAGATTTCTTTTTTTCGTAATATTACATTATTATAGATTTGTTTTGATAAAATTAAACTTCATTATTCATCATTTAGGTTCCTTTTCTTTTCTAATTTTTTCATTAGGAGGTAATAAAAGATTATCATTAAACCTAGAGCTGCTAAAATTATTAATAATATCATATTGAAGTAATTAGATTGCTCAGTAATTACATTTAAAGGCAGACTATCAAAATCTAGGGGGAGTGTAAGATTAAATCTCATAAACAATAACCATCCTAATGTAGCATAAAAAAAAGCTCTAAAGATAGACCCAATCAAAGTTCCTATTAAATATTTTTTCACATCTATATCAACCAATCCTGAAGTGTAGGATATGACATCAAAAGGAATAATTGGAATAAATCGTGTGATGATAATTGCCTTTATACCATGCTTTCGAATGAAATCATCAGCAATGTCAATAGCTTTTTCACCAACAAACTTTTCAGCCAAAGGGCGTCCACCACGTCTACTTACATAAAAACATAATAAAGCTGCAGCCATTGAACCAATAATTCCCATTAATCCTCCTAAAAACCAACCCCAGATCATTCCAGTTGCTAATAACACAATTTCACTAGGAAGAGGAACAAGAAGGCCTTGGAGCCCCATAATGGCTATAAATAAAAAGATACCAATAACTCCTAATCTATAAACGGGATTTACAAAAAATTCTACTACAAATCGGTACAATATTGTATTATCAATAAAAAATATAAAATATAATAGGACAAACGATATAATAATTAAGACAATAAATAAAATAATATATACAATAGTTTTAGCATCGTAATTAGAAAAATCGAATAAATTCTTAAAGTATTTCTTCAATTTTGAAGAAAAGTTTTGGCGATCATCTATTTGCTCGTCTCTATTGTTATCTGTCATAATAAAATCTTAAGTAAATTTTAAGTAATAAAAGTAATTTAAATTTCTATAAAAACTATTATTTTCAACGATTCTTGTCAAATTATTAATCTTTTTTTATAAATATGAAACCTTATATCTTTGCTCATCGAGGAGCTTCGGGGTATGAAATCGAAAATACAATTCCTTCTTTTAAAAAAGCAATAAGTATGGGAGCAGGAATAGAAACAGATATTCGAGCAACTAAAGATAAAAAGTTAATTTGATTTCATGATAGATATTTCAAAATAGGTGAGAAATATAGTTCTGTAAGTAAATTAACTTTCGAAGAGATTGAGAAAATCAAGTTTAAAGATGGAAGAAAAATTCCGTTGGTTGACGAGGTCTTTCAAGCATTTAAGAATAACTCAAATGAGGTAAGGTTTAGCTTTGATATCGCAACGAAAGAGGTAGGCATGAAACTTTTAACTACCGCAAAAGAATTCTCTCTCCTAAATAAAATAGAAATTACAGACAAAAGATTAAAGGTTTTATCTCACTTAAGGAATGAAAACAAGAAAGTTAAGCTTATATACACATTAACAGGCGATATTAATATCATTAAAGATGAAGCTCAAAATTTTAAAAAATTAAAAGAATTAGACGTTAATATAATAAACATAAAATTTTCAAGAAATATTGAAGAATTATTTAAAATAATGATCGATAATGACTTTAATTGTTATATATGGGGAGTTAATACGAAATTAGGCATGAAAAAGGTTATAGAATTAAATTATCGCAATAAAAGGGTTGAAGCAATTTACACGGATTATCCTGACAAACTTTTTGATTTAATTAACTTTACCAAGGTATGAGAATGCTTGAAAGTTTGAAAAAATCAATTATAACGAAATTATTACTAATTATTATAATAGTATGGGTAATACTTGCTTTAGTTTTTGGTTTTACTGATTTAGAGATATCAATAGCTGTGGTGGATGAAAGCTCAGAATGGGGTATCTTCGGAAGAGATTATGGGGAAGTCCCGAGTTATGCATTAATAGCAATAGCGTTAGCAACTTTTTTGGGAAGTTTTAATGATAATTTAAAATTGCAAAAAATCCCTGCCTTTATCTCCGTAATTGTTGGAGTCCTTTTTATTATATTTGGAGAGGATGAGACAGGTTTATATACTGGATTGAGTATAATTATTCCGATGATATTTTATGTAATTGTCACATGGAATGTGGATTGGAAGAATTTTAGAACTTTAGCAGGAATAATTCCACTTTTAGCAATTATCAACCCGTTAGTACTTTCAGAATTAATTAAACTTTTATGGGGAAGAGTTCGATTTAAAGACCTTGCTTCTGGTTTCGTAGATTATACTCCT
Organism: Promethearchaeota archaeon; assembly: GCA_030605895.1. Classification (GTDB taxonomy): domain Archaea; phylum Asgardarchaeota; class Lokiarchaeia; order Sigyniarchaeales; family SOKP01; genus Loki-b32. The sequence goes on from JAUWHL010000065.1 coordinate 2,637, forward strand.
TGGTTTTTACCACAAGGGATCACTGGAAACAAAAGCTTTCCTAGCGGTCATACCGCAATAGGATGGATGTTTTTGCCTTTACTGATAACAGTAAAAGATCGAAAAAATACAGATGCTATTAAGATATTAGTCTATATTTTAATACTTGGATGGGGTTTATTTGTAGGATTGTCTCGCATTATTGTTGGAGCTCATTATGCTTCTGATGTCCTCTTTTCGACAGGGTTTGCTGCTGTAACAACACTCCTCCTGTATAGAAAGTATTATCTAAATAAAAAATAAAATTTATATTAATAATCATAATATTCTTCTTTCCATTTAAACAAATAAAGTTGAGGAACAATACCGATGAGAGAAATATTCAAGAATATATATCATGTAGGTGATTCTGGATGTTCTGTATTTTTAGTAAATACACAAAGTGACGATGGGCTTATCTTAATTGATTGTGGCATGAGTTTAAACTTGATAAAAAAGATTAGTAAAGTTGGATTAAATCCTATGGAGATTAAACACTGTATTATAACACACTTTCACATCGATCATATAGCTGCTTGCTCAGATCTTAAAGACTTTAATAAAAAAGTAAAATTCTATGCTCATGAATTGGATGCAAACGCAATAGAAGAGAAGGGACATGATAGAGAAACTGCTGCTGGATGGTATGGAGTTAATTATAAACCTATTAAGCTTGAAAAAAGATTGAAAGGAGACTTTGAATTATTGAAATTTGGGGTATATAAATTTCAATGTCTACATACTCCTGGTCATACTCCCGGATCTATTTCTATTTTACTTGAGACAGAAGATAATAATAAAAAAATATTATTTGGACAAGATTTACATGGTCCAATTATTCCAGGTGTGAGTAATTTCGAGGATTATCAAAAATCTTTACGAAAACTTTTGGATTTGAACGCAGATATTTTATGTGAGGGGCATTTCGGAGTTTTTCATCCCGCAAGCGAAGTTCAGAGATATATTAAACAGTATATTGAATAAAAGAAGAAGCTGTCATTTCACTCAACCTCATTTTCTTTAAAATTTAATTCAATTTCATGGGCACGTTCATCAGCTTCAATCGCATTCATATAATCACCTTTATCACGATAAATTGAAGCAAGATCTTTCCATATATTTTGATTTTTTGGATTAATTTCAAGTGAGTGCAAATATGCATCTATTGCTTGATCATATTTTCCTACTTTTTTAAAATTAAAGCCTAAATTGCTCCATAATAATGCTACATTTGGTTCAATATCTATAGCTTGCTTTATCGAAGTAATTGCTTTAAGATATTCTCCATTGTTATGATATATATCACTTAGATAACCTAACACGACTGAACTTAATGGATCGATTTCTAGAAAACGTTTAAATGCACTTTCAGCTTGGAAATAATCACCTTTTTCTTTATAAGCAATACCAAGATGAAACCAAGTAGCTTTATTTCTTG
>JAUWHL010000053.1 GCA_030605895.1 Promethearchaeota archaeon
ATTCGTGTGTGTCTTGCATCCCAAGGAACGTCTGTTCAGTCATAATCCAGCCTTCCGATTTCTATTCGGTGACACGTGGACCACCGTGCGCCACATGCTTCATTTTCCCCCTCCCCTGTGGGATCCTCATTACATGGGAGAAAATTTATTTTAAAATTCAGAAATTAAATATTGTATTTTAATTATCTTTTCGTTTATCAATATATATTTATATTGAATTATGACTATAAAGAAGAAAAAAAAATTCTGTTTAAAAGTTTTATAAAAAGAATTATACATTAAATAATCTATAAGGAACCCCAAAAAATGTCTCTGCCCCTATAATCTCTAAGATTTTTTCTTTATTCTGAACAGTATCATAATAAATATGTAGTTCCCCTTTGCCATTACATCTTTCATGAATTACAACCCAAATATTTTCAGGACTAATATTTTCAATTTCCTGTATAACATCCTGGTGATCCTCAACAATTTGTCTAACGGTCTCGATATCTGGGAGATCTTCACAAGGTAGTTCTGGATCATAACCCAACAAATTCCTAATAGTATTATATGCATAAATAACAACAGGAATACTTACTAAGGAAATTATAACAATAAGACTTATGATGATTACTGCATATTTTTTACGCTGGTTTTTTCTTCTCGATGAAATATTATTTTTACTTTACTTAAAATAATCATTGTTCATGATATTTTAATCATTTCTATTCTTTATTTTAAATATGTGCCGATCATCATATAGAAAACTTCTTTTTTAAATTTAATGTATATATATAAAAAAAGCAAATTTATGAACAAGAAATTAGCTTATGTCTTTCTTGATTATAAGAATAAGAGTTATTAAAAATAGATTAATAATGAATTAAGATTTTCTTGAGATTAAATAAATAGCTCTTTTAAAATTCGATAAAAAAATTTATTTAATAGGAATAATTTCGATAATACAGCAAACGTGATTTTAAATAAATTTTAACGGTGAGTAAAAAATACAAAAAGCACGCATACGGTTGTCATCTACCCAATTAAACGCATTACAATCAGTATGTGATTCTGTTATTCATATTTGTTCTACTCAAGGGATTCGGAAAAATGGACCTATTCCTCTTCCTACAAAACGCCTTAAAGTTCCTGTATTAAAAGCTCCTTCTGGGCAAGGTACTGCTACTTGGGCTAAATTTGAAATGCGTATCCATAAACGGCTATTTGAAATAATTGCAAACGAAAGAAGTATGCATCTAATTATGAAGATTCAGATTCCTGAGTCTGTACTTGTAGAAATTGAGTTAATGTAAAAAGCTCTTTTTTAACATATTTCCAATTTATAACTCATCTAATTTAATTTGGGTTGGTTCATTAGCTAATTTTGCTTTTTTGTCTATTTCAACGTTATCAACATAATAAACTGTTCCTAATATTTCAGATCCCTGACCAATTGTCACATCTCTACCTTTAATGTCTCCTTCTACATGTGTTTTGATGACGTTTACATCACTTTTAGCAAGTATACTCCCATGAATTTTGTAATTCTGTTTTTTTATCTTCTCTCTTGAGACTCCAAAAAGGACCTCCTCACCTACAACATTCCCTTCAATATAAGTTGATCCATCAATAGTAATTTTTTTCTCAGAAGATAGATTCCCGTTTATTTCTGAAGAACCACTAAGTTTAATTCCTTTTTCACCTCTAACAAAGTGTCCTGCTTTAAAACTTCCAGAAACAATTAAAGATCCTTGGATATTTATGACATTACCTATTTCTGTAGAACCAGAAAAATCAGCATCCTCGTCTCCAGAAAGAAATCCAGCAATATTAAATGAACCCGAATTACTAATATCCCCATGTACGGTTATATTCCCAGACCCTTTTATCGCCCCAGAAGAAGTAAGCCCATTACATTCTAAATCCCCATTAATTATTCCAGAGCCTGAAATTCGAAGAGATTTATTAACTTTCCCCCCGGAGATTTTAGTAGATCCAGAAGCACTCACATGTTCTTCGAATTCTGCTAAATCACCAGAGCTACTTATTATGGCTCTTTTCTCCTTTTGCTTATTGGAATTATCCTCATTTTTCTTAATCATATTAATTCGCTTGGAAAAAGTATTTACTATTAAATAACCACAAATTTTATAAAACTTTTTCTTTTTTACTAAATTTTTGAAAAAAACAACAATTTTGATACTCAGATTTAAATCAATAAATGGATATATTTCTACTAAACATGTGTATTTTTGCTTAAAAAACTTTTTTACGTGAATTAAATTGGCTGATTTTCATATTAAAACCTTTTATGGACAAAAAAAAAGTGTAAGAGTTACAAGTCCATCCAAACAAGTTCCTTATATCTTCTTAAGTTGTTTAAATAGAAAGAATGATGGCTCTTGGGAGAAACCTTCTGAAGGGGAGGGAAAAACAGTACGGTTATCAATTGAAGAAATTATATGCATCTTAGAAGTTCTTTATAGGAGAAGTGCAAATTGGAGAGGATACCATCTTTTTCGAGATCGTAAAAAAGAGATTTATGTTGGATGGGAAGATGAATCTCGTCAAGTTTTACAAGTTAAAATTGGTGATCATATAAAGAAACTTAGATTTCCAAATTTAAATTTCATGACATTACTTTTAGATCATATTCTTAATGAAAAAATTGAGTATGCTACAAGTGGTACTTTTGAAACCAAAACTATAGAAAAAGTAGAGATTGATGAAGAAGCTGAATTTGGGCTTTTTTCAGAACATATAACAGCTAGAGATGGTTTGCACATAGTAGAAACAACAGAGTTTAGTGTTTCAAGAAATACAATTGAAATTGATGCAAAAATTAAAGTTGAAAGTCCTAAAGCTATATTAATTACTTTACATTCTGGAGAGGAATTTTGGATACCAAAGAGTACTTTGCACAGTAATTATGATGTTAATGAAAAGAATGAACTTCAAAAGTTAATCGTAGATAAATGGATTATTGAAAAAAACAAAATTCTAAAATGATTGATAATAATCAAAATCTAAAATTTTATGAAAGTCCTATATTTCTAAACTTCTTTCTATTAGTTATTAATGTAACACTCTTCATTTTTAAACTAATATTTTCATATATGACTAATAGTTTAGCACTTCAAGCTGATGCATTTGATACATTAACAGATATAGTGATGGTATTGGCCGCATTAATAGGAATTGTTTATACAAGGAAAAAACCTAATGAGAAATTTCCTTATGGTTATTATAAAATTGAAAATATCATTAGCATGATCATTTCATTATTTATTTTTCTTACTGCCTACAATATTATTTCGCAATCCATTAGCGATATCTTAGATTTTACTTCAGGTGATTCAAAAATTATTAATATTTCAATCTCCGTCTTTATCTTCTTGATTTTCTCTTTTACTCTCTCATTATTTCTAACGCTTTATTTAAAAATTGTTGGAAAGAAGACAAATTCACCATTAATTAAGTCAGAAGCAAGTGAAAAGTTCTTTGATAATTTTATATCATTATCAGTTTTAGTAGGATTTATAGGAGCTAGTTTTAACTTATATCTTTTAGATTCTATAATTGGTTTATTTATTGCTCTTTTTATAATTAAAGGAGGGTATGATATTTTTATAACCTCTACTAAAATTTTGCTTGATGCTGTAATAGATTTTGATAAGAGGACTGATCTTAATAATTTAATAGAAACTTTTCCAAAGATTAAAAAAATAGAGAGTTTGGAGATAAGGGCTTACGGAAAATACATCTTTTTAGAGACGATTATTAGCCTAAATAAAGATCTTTCATTAACTCAAGTTCAAGTATTAAAAAACCAGTTAACTACTAAGATAAAAGATACATTCCCTCAAATTTTCAAAATTTTAATTTTAACTCAAACTCAAGAGAATCCGATAACGAAAGTGGCTGTTCCTCTACTAGATAATGATGGATTAAATTCAAAAATATCTGATCATTTCGGAGATTCTCTCTTTTTTGCCTTATTTGAAATCAAAGAGGAAGAAGAGGAAAAACAATTATTAAATTATAACATACTAGTTAACAAATTTATAAAAGAAGAGAAGAGAAAAGGGATTTTAATCTCAGATTGGTTGATCTCAAATAAAATCGATAAAATTTATTTAAAGAAGGAGTTGAAGATAGGACCTAAATTAATCTTCGAAAAAGGCCTTATTCAAATGGAAATATCTACTCAAGATAAATTAAATGAAATAATAAATCACGAATTAGATTCCCCATAAAAATTAATTATTTTTTTAGATTTTTACTTATAACCAAAATTTAATTTGATTTTAATGGAACTAGATATTAAATTTTTAAAACAACTAGCAATAAATGTATATGAGGTAGTAAATCCACTTTTAGGTACAAAAGAAGCAGCAAAGAGATTAAAAAGAGGAGCTGGTGGAGATATTTCAATGGAAATTGATATAATCGCTGAAAATGCAATAGTGGATACTTTAGAGAAAGCAAATGTAAATTTATTACTAATTAGTGAAGAAATAGGAGAAAAATACATCGGAAATGTTGAGAAAGCAAAACTAAATCAGAATGTATTAATTGTCGATCCTTTAGATGGATCAAACAATGCAGTTAGGGGTGTGCCCTATTGCTCTGTCTCGATAGCTTATGCTATTGGAAATCAAATAAATGATATAAAAAAGGCAGTTATTCTTAATTTAAATACAAAAGATCTATATTGGGCAGAAAAAGGAAAATTTGCTTATCTCAATAATACAAAACTTGAAGTTTCTGATTTGGATATTTCTCAAAAATGCTTTTTTGAACTTAATCTTCCTATGAAAGCTTTAATGAAGAATCTACATAAATTAAATCCAATAATAAGAAATTTTTATAGAATTAGAATATTGGGAAGCAGCGCGTTAACTTTATGTCAAATAGCGAGTGGAAGCATGGAAGCTTTTATCAATTTGAGACATAGCAATAGACTAGTAGATGTAGCAGCAGGAATGCTAATTTTAAAAGAAGCTGGTGGTAAAATTTTTTCCTTAGAAGGAACCGAAATTGATCATGATTTATCAATAAACGCGAAGTTTCCATTTATAGCCTGCAATGCTACTTTAGAGTCATTTTTAAAAGAAGGAATAAAGTTAAATAAATATTAACTTGAAATACTTGCTTTATGAGTTTTTGCTAAAATTATTTATAAGAATTTATATAAATATTTACTAATGAATTCAAGAGAAAGAGTCAAGATTACTTTAAATCATGAAGAACCAGATATGGTTCCAATTGATTTCGGTGGACATCAATCTGGAATTCATATAAAAGCATACAAAAAACTGATAGATTTTCTGGATATTCGAGATGACAATATTCAGTATTGTGATTTTGTCCAACAAATAGCATTACCCTGTGAGGAATTGTTAGAGAGATTCAATGTGGATATAAGATATATCCGTCCTTTAGGTGGTATGGTAAATGTTAATGAATTTGAGCCACAATATGAGGGAAAATATGTCGGGGTGTATGATCAATTTGGTTGTTTTTGGGGAAATGACGTAAACAAAGATTTAGATGATATTTTATATTATGATCCGGTTATTCATCCATTTGCAGATTTAAAATCAGTGCAAGAGATTGAAAATTATGATTGGCCTAATGGAAAAGATAAGACTCCATTTAAAGGATTAAAAGATTATGCTAAAAAATTACGGACCACTACCGATTTTGCAGTATCTACACCTCCTACAGGATGTATTTATGAATATACTACTTTTCTTTTTGGCTTTACAAAAGCACTGAGATATTTACGAACAAAACCAGAATTAATTATTGCTGCTATGGAAGGGCTTTTAAAATACTGGATTGAATATAATATAACTTTTTTAAATGAAGTAGGTGAATATTTAGATGTTATATGTGTTAATGGAGATTTAGGTGAACAAGCAGGACCAATTATGAACCTAAAAATGTATGAACAAATTATAAAACCAGTCGAGAAAAAACTATCAAAAAAAATACATGAGCTAGCAGATGTTAAGATAAATTATCATTGTTGTGGTTCTACTCCATTATTCATCCCCCATTGGGCAGAAATCGGTTATGATATCTATAATCCTGTTCAAATTTCCGCTTATGATATGGAACCATGTAGTTTGAAAAAACGCTTTGGAAACATGATTACTTTTTGGGGAGGTATGTGCAATACACAAGGAACACTTCCTTTTGGAACACCTAAAGACATAAGATTAGAAGTTAAAAGGAATATTGAATGTTTTAAACCTGGAGGTGGATTTGTGGCAGCAAACATTCATAATATTACAGCCGAAGTTCCACCACAAAATATTGTGGCGATGTTTGATGCTGCTAATGAATTCAGGAATTATATACAAAAAGAATAGGACAATTTACTTGACTTTTTAATCAGATAAGTGTATTGGATAATTGCCATATTTCCTTCTAATATTTTGCATTGCTTCAAAGCGATCTATCGTAACAGCAGGATTTATTGAATGCCCACTTCCAAATATATAACCTCCCCCTGGCGCTAATTCTCGAATTAAACGTTTAGCATATGTCTCAATTTCAGAGATTTCTCCAAATGCTAGCATAATAGGACTTAAATTTCCAGAGAACGTTATTTTATCTCCATATTTCTCATTTAGCTTAAAGATGTCATAATCTGGATTTGCAATAGTAGATTCAACGGGATTTATTACATCTACTCCACACGTAATTATATCTTGAAAAATTTCTGTTAAATCGCCATCAGAATGTAATAATATCTTACAATCATGTTTATGAGCAGCATCACAAATTTGTTTTATCCAAGGAAATATATATTTCTGATATTGGGAAGGTCTCATGAATAAACCGTTTTTAAATCCATAATCATCCCATAGTAACACCATTTGGGCATCATTTTCAGCTAATATCTTTACCACTTCAAGAGTAAAAGATCCCCGGTCATCAAATACTTTTTTAATTTCTTTATGTCTACTTAATAATCGAGAAAAAGTTTCCAACCCGAATCCTTCCCAAGTGCACTCCATTAAAGACCCCGTAGCAGGAATAGAAAAAACCTCATCATTCATATCCTTTTGAATTTGTCTTCCCTTTAAAAATTGTACTAAACGAGTCTTTAAATTTGGATCTGGTGGCTCCCAACTCTCATAATCTTCAAAACTCTTAAAATGACCTCCATGATAGGCTAGTATTTGAGTACCATCTTTATATGGTTCAAATTTCATAATTCTTCCATATTCATCAATAAATCCCTTTCCTCTTTTGAGAAATCTACGAGGAAATAAACTGACATAACTTAAAACTAGATCTATTCCCACTTTTCCTAAAAATTCATAAATTAATTTGTAACCTCCTGCTCCTCTTGGATCGATACCGTAATGTTTCATAATTGTATTATTAGTAAAGGCACTTTCAAAAGCCGGAATTCTATCAGGTTCTTCATGATTTATCACTTTTAAAACTCTTTCTGGTGCTTTAATTTCATATCCCCGAAATCTTTAATTTATATTTAATCATAATTTATGTTAAAAGTATTTTTTTGTTAAATAAAAGCTTATTCTCAAAAAAAGCTATGGTTCCATGACTGAGTTAAAACGATTAAACAGAGAATTTTTTACGAAAGATACTAAAACTGTTGCAAGAGAATTATTAGGAAATCATTTAGTTAGAGAAACAGAAAAGGGAAATATGATTGGGAAAATTTTGGAGGTAGAAGCTTATCTAGGTCCTGATGATAAAGCTTGTCATACGTTCAACTATAAAAAAACCGAA
>JAUWHL010000025.1 GCA_030605895.1 Promethearchaeota archaeon
GAACATGATGAATTACTTAAGAAATTAAACACATGGGAGAACTTAAAAGATTCAGATATATCAATGGCAGAACGCATGGAATTAGCTCGTTTAAATGAACAAATGGGGCAAATGGTTCGGAAACGTGAGTTAGAACTTCCTGATTTACCAGATGAAGACCCTATCGTACTTTTAATTATTTCAGAGGGTGGAAGGCCCGTATTCTCTGAATCATTTGTGGAAGAATGGTCTTTCGAAGATCATCTTTTTGGAGGTTTTTTAACAGCAATAAATTCCTTTAGTGATGAGATGTTCTCTGAGGGGCTTGATAGGGCTATGTTCGGGGAGTATACATTAATTATGAATTCTCTCTCTCCCTTCTTAGTATGTTATTTATTTAAAGGGCAATCATATCTAGCACAGCAGAAGGTAAAAAATTTTATTGATAATATTAAGAAGGATAAAAACATATGGAAAACTTTTAATGAATATAATCAATCATGCCGAGTAGTACAATTAGAAGATGCCCCTTTACTTAGATCAATGATAACAGAAATCTTTCTTTAGAAGTCAATTCCATTAAATTGATTAAAAAATAACTAGAAATTAATAATAACGGTAATTTTAACTTCTAATCTGATTTTCACCTTAATTTTAATTTTATTTAGAAACTCTTCTTTATATTCGAACTTCACAAAAAGTTTCGCAATAAAAACTATATAACGAAGCATATCCATATTAAAATTAACTAAACAAAGAGGTTAAAAAAATGAAAAAAAGTGAAAAAGTTCGAGTAAAAGTCTATAACAGTGGATATTGTCCATGGTTAAACCATTATTAAATAATTTTTTTTTTCTATTTTCTATTCTGTTTTAGATTTGACTTATAATTTTAATATATTCAAGATTCACAGAGACTAAAATTTTAAATTAAAATAAATCTAATCTTAATTTAATAATTTGAAATCTACTTAAGATTAAATGAAAGATTCTCAAAAATTCGGATTTAAGATTACAATCATAGGAGAGGGTAGCGTAGGAAAGACTTCCTTGATTAAGAAATTCACACTAGGTTCATTTCAAAAAGAATATATCAAGACTATCGGTGCGCAATTTTCTGAATATGACGCAGAAATTAGTGGAGATACTATTAGATTATTATTTTGGGACATAGCTGGGCAAGACGATTTCCTTTTTTTACGTCCTTCTTTTTATAGAGAAAGTAGAGCAGCTATTATTGTGTATAGTCTCGAGGAAAATGATTTAGGTAAACGAAGCTTTGAACATATTACAGATTGGCTTGAAGATATAAAAAAATACTGCGGAGATATTCCTATTGTTTTATTTGCCAATAAGGTTGATTTAATTGAGGAAAACAATTTGAATAAAACGAAAATTCAAGAACTTGTAAAAGAACGAGATTTTCTCGGATATTACTTGACATCAGCAAAAACGGGGCAAGGAGTTCATGAAGCTTTCAATACTATCATTAATAAACTGTATTCTAAATATAAAGCATTATCTTCTGAATTGTAAAAATTATAGATATTATTACTTAATCTAAGGGTTGAAGGCAAAATAATTTCTCATTACCTAATATCAATAAATTAAAATTATCAATGAAATTTTTACCGATTAATGCTTTAATTCCGAATAAGTCAGCCAATTCAGTAAGAACAAAATCTAGATTATAAGAATGCCCATTATAACTGAATTTGGCGTTGTAAATGGATAATTCAATAATTTTATTTGCAGTATAGACTTCAGTTCTTCTGACTGGTTTTAAATCGTAATCGTTCAATAGGCTCTTGTCTAATGCAATAATCGTTGCTCCTGTATCTATTAGTCCAAATATTTTTTTTTTGTTTCCATTTATTTCCACAAATATCTCTAATAATGGATAATAATTATTGTCAAAACTCGCTTGATTATAACATTTAGTATTTTCCACGGAGAATAGTGAAAATAAAGTTTCGAAAACGGGCATTTCCATTCCTTTTCGTATAATCCCCGACGCGGCTTGCGGAAATTTGGAATATAGTTTTTCCATTACTTCCTTTATAGAATCTCCTATTACAACTATTTCATTACGTGCTATTCCTAAGTATTTTCCATCGGGAATAAAATCTGGAATGTTTATCTTTTCTTTATCCAATGGAGGATTTTCTTTAATAAAATTATCAACAACTTTTTGAAAATTTATTTTTTCATCAATCGCTTCTCTTATAAACTCGCTAACACTTTTATATCCCTTTATTTCAACAACTTGCTCGATTTTTTTCTTTTTTTCCTCATCTACTTTAAAGTTAATTATCGTCATAGTATTACCCTTTTATATAAAAAAAGTAAAACAAATAATATATACTTTTTTAGCGTAGCGATTTTATCAGGTTTGATTTCTAACTTAATTGACTTGGAAACCATATCTTTTTATGGTATTTTGTAGTTTTTTTGTAATATTTTTATCACAAAAGAATTTATACTTCATTGGAGATTTCCATTTTTCCATTATATTTGTCTACAATATGTCCAGCATAAATTAAACAAGCAATTACTTGTTCCCGAGATAAATGATCATATTCTTGTAGAATCTGTTCAATAGTCCAACCAGAAGAGACCAATTCTAAAATAAAACTTACCTTAATTCGCGTCCCTTTAATATGTGGCTTGCCAAAACATACATCTGGTTCGATGGAGATTAGTTCATTAACATTGATCATAGATTTACTCCTCCAATGTATAATTATCTTGCATTTATTTAATGAGAATGTGTAATACTTCCTCGATAATATTACTCATAATCAGGTACTAATAAGAAAATAGTTATTTAATCTTAAATAATTATTTCTTTCAAAGCTTTGCTAAAATTGAATTTTTTATAGTTCCAAGAAATTTCTCAAGATTTGCATTACAAGGGACTTCATTTTGATGGATTCGGGGTGGAATTGGAGCCCTTCAACTGGATATTCTTTATGTCTAACACCCATTATTGTGCCATCATCCGCAGTTGCGCTGATTTTGAGTTCTTGAGGTAAAATATCGGATTTTGTTGAGAGTGAATGATACCTAATAATTACTGCTATTTAATATTTTTAGAAAATATAAATAACAAATCTTCATTAATCGATTACATGAAAGATAAACACACAGATTACTTTCTAAGAAGAATAACACAAAATGATGTGGAAAGATCATTCCAAACAATTAGAGAAGAATTTAATACTTCATCTAGGACTCTTAAGGCGTATGTTAAGGAAGATCGAGATTGTAATGATGATGGGGTGTTCATTACTTATGTTTTTGGGAAGTATGAAAAAATTTATGGAATCGCTCGAATGCGACCAATGTCATTTGATGATTTTAAACAAGAAATCTTAAAGAAAGAGATTTTTAATTTAAATTTGATTAAGGAGTATGCCAATTCGCAAGTATTATACATGAGTAGAGTAGGTGTTTCTAAGGATGTAGATGGTTTGGGATTTGGCGTGATGTTAAGATCTTTTTTAGATGGTCATGCTAGAACAATATTTTCTAATTTTCTCCTCTACGCATATATAAATGAATCAATGTTTGATTCGATGATTAGAACTTTTGGAGAAAAAGAGTTTTTCAAAAAATATAAGGTTTCTAAACAACTATATGACGAAAAGTGGAAGAATAATTGGGTAATCTTAAGGGAATTTAAATCAATTTAATCTTCTTTTATCTCGTCTCCTACACTCATCCAAGTATCGTTTTGAATTCCTGCTAAAAAGGGTTCATAAGGTTCTTTACCAATGACCGTAGCCTCTGGTTTTACATTTTTGTATTTTTCTATTAAAGCATTAATTTCTTCAGCTGTTAAATGTTTTTCTTTTTGAGATTGTGAAGATCTTATATCTGTTTTAGTAATCTCTTTTTCTTTTTCAGTTGTCATGGTAGTAAATAATCCTTCTCTTCTTATTATAGTAATTAAACCTAATCCTTAAAAAATTATTTATTTCAAAGTTTTACTAATATTGAATTTTTTATGGGTTCAAGAAATTTCTCAAGATTTGCATTCCATGGGGCTTCATTTTGATGGATTTGGTGTGGAATTAAAGTCATTTAATTTTTTTATAAGTCATAAGTCTAAAATTCTAGAACCATGAATTATTCTAACTATCTGAATCTTGTCTCCTAAAAATTGATAAATAAGTCGATAATTTCTAAAAATTAATTCTCGAATATTAGGATCATCGATCTCCGGTACTTTTCTTCCTATTTTTGGAAATTCTATTAAATTTTCAACCTTCTCCTTTACTTGTTCGTAAAATGAAAGAGCAAATTCAATTGAGTCTTCAGCAATATAGCAATATAATCAATAATCCCATTCAAATCATTTTCTGCTTTAATTTTGGAATAATCAATATATTCTTGGACAAAATGCATGATTAGGAGCCCATTTTATTTCAACCATTGCTCTAATCTCTTTTTAGCATTTTCCATGACTTGTTCATGAGGGATTACTTTTCCTTGCTCAAGATCTTTTAAGCCAGCGAGAATTTTTTTTTTTACATAGAGATGATACATAACATCATCAATTGTGGCATCTTCTGGTAATTTTCTTATGAGGTCTATAATTTCTTCTTTTAGATTTGAAGTCATATTCACTCATTATGTATATAATCATTCTAATTTTTATAATTTCTTATCTCCCATCTCTTTATCCTCAGAAATGTAGAAATTAGAGAATTGTATTTAGAGTTTTTTAATGATTAACTTCTATTGGCTTAAGTTCTGAAAGAAAAAGATTAGCGATCGAAAGCCATTTTTTTTTTGTTTCAGGATCTTTGACGTTTTTCTTTGTTAGTTTTATCCCTTTCCTGAGATTTTCGACTGCTAAATCAAGATTTCCAATAGCTTTATAACAAATTCCTAATTTGATATAAGTCTG
>JAUWHL010000108.1 GCA_030605895.1 Promethearchaeota archaeon
ATCATTATTTTTATTGAACCCATCATTATTTAATCGCAATATATCATTTAGAGAGTATCAAAAATGTATGATTACTTATTAAGTGATGAAAATATAAAATTACGAGAAGAAGTTCGAACATTCGTAAAAAATGCAGTTCCTCCTTCATTATTAAAAGGAATGGATAAGGATGAGATCCAATATCCTACTGAATGGTTAAATGCTTTAGCTAAACAAAATCTAATAGGAATAAGATTCCCAAAAGAATATGGTGGACGAGGATTGAATTGGGAGAGTGAAATTATTGCTCAAGAAGAAATCGGAGTATTAGGGAGTTCACTTACGTGTTTATTTTCTTTACCAAGTATTTGTGGGGAAGCTCTAAATATATTTGGTACAGATGAGCAAAAACAGAAATATCTTAAACCTATGTGTGAAGGAAGAAAATTTACAGCTGAAGCTTTAACTGAACCAAGAGGTGGATCTGATTTCTTTGGAGCTACATGTACAGCGGTGAAAGAAGGAGATCATTATATCTTGAACGGAGAAAAACGTTTTGTAGTAGGAGCAGAGGGTGCAGATTTCTTTTTAGTATATGCGAAAACTAATTTAGAGCCAAACGCGGATCCTCACAAAACTTTAAGTCTATTCATAGTAGATCGAACCGAAGATGTTTCTGCTGAATATATTTATGGTATCCTAGGGACCAGAGGCGGTGGTGCGGGTAGATTAAAATTTAATAATGTTATAGTTCCTGAAGAAAATATCATACTTGAGGAAGGTGCTGGTGGAAAAATATTCTATCAAATGATGGTTCCAGAGCGTTTAACTACGGCATCGGGATTTATTGGGCTAGCAAGGGCTTGTTTACGAATTGCCACAAAATATAGCACTAAAAGAAAAGCTTTCGGGCAAATTATAAGAAATTTTCAAGGAGTAAGTTTTCTGATAGCAGATAGCATCACTTTATTAGATGCAACACGATCTATTGTTTATAACACTGCTAAAAGTATTGATGCTGGAGCACCACCTGCCCTTCAAAGAAGATTAGTTTCTGAATCGAAGAAATTTTCAACTAAATCATGTTGGAAAGTAATTAATAATTCAATGCAAATTATGGGGGGAATTGGTTATACAACTGTTTATCCAATTGAGAGATTATTACGAGATGCAAGAATAGGTGAAATTTGGACGGGAACAACAGAAATAATGAACCTAATAATCCAACATGAATATTTTAAAGAAGTTTTAAGTGAAAAATGGCTTGGTCGAGATATTGAATTGGATGCAATCGATGCAGACCAAGAGGAGGAAAAGCATTATGGATAAGATGGACAGTATTTAAACAATACTTCATACTATCTATGATACTTTTGAATAGTTAACTGTAATTGTATTCTTTGTCTCGATTATCTCTCCGATTATCAACACTTTTTTATTTAAAAATTTATGCAATTCAGGATCTTTTTCCCACATATGAGTTTTTTTCTTGACCAGTATTTCTGACCATCTGTCTTTGTAATCATCCAATGGATTAATGAAATATTCAGGTCCTTCCGATCGTGTCCCCTTTCCTTTTATTATAGCAAAAAGAGTTCCTCTAATTTCATTCATGGTTTAAATAATATTAATTAAAGTTTAGTAAAAGTTTAGTAAAAAAAGTTAGCAGTACAATTAGCGAATTCAAAATGAAATTTCAGCTTTTCTTGAATTCTTTGAATAAACTTCTCATTTTTAAGAAAGAATTGATAAGTGTTAAAAATCTTTTAGGATTCAAGAGAAATAACAATCCTCGAGTTTTAATTACACGATAACCTAAATCTTTCAAGTTATTAACATATTTTAATTCTCTAAAAGAGAAATATAAGAGATCATATAATTGTTTTGGACTTAATTGATGAGTTCTAATAACAGGATAAAAAACTGTATATTTAGACCAATCTTTAGATATTACTAATCCTTGCTCATCCAGTTCTTTAAAAGTGTCACTTCCGGGAAATGGAGTTAATAACACAAAGCTCACTATATCTACATCCACAGTTTTCATAAATTTAATTTCTTTAATAACTTCTTCTTCTGTTTCTTTTAAATCAATACCAATTATCAAATTCCCAATTACAATTATATTATTTTCATGTAAAATTTTAAGCGCTTCAACTACTTTTATAAATTCAAATCCCTTTCTCACTTCTTTAAGAGATTCTGTATTTACACTTTCAATCCCTATAAAAACGACCCAAAATCCTGCTTTTGCCATCTTTTTTACCATTTGAGGTGCATTTATGATAGAATCGACTCTTATCTGCGCAAAAAACTTAAAATCATTAATTTCTTTTTTTTGTTTACATTCAATTATTTTATCACACAATTTTTCAATTCTTGTAGTACTCACAGTTAGATTATCATCTACAAAAAAAATATCTGTAATTTTTCTATTTTGTGAGATAATCTTTAATTCTTTTATTATTTTTTCAACAGAACGTGGTCTCCATAAATTTTTATTGAAAACATGAGTCGTACAAAATTTGCATGTATAAGGACAACCTCTAGAGGTTTCCACCGTTTCTAATCTCACTGTAAATATTTTATATTTATTATCTTTTGTGAGTTCTCTTGCCGGAAATCTAATGTTTTCAAGATCTTTTATTAATGGTCTATCAGGATTATGAGTTACTTTCCCATTAGATTTATACGAAATCCCTTTTACACTTTTAGGTGTACCCTTAATGATTAATTCTCTAAATGTTAACTCTCCTTCACCCCTTACTAGTATATCAACTTCATTAATATTTATTGTTGAATCTGGCTCGAATGTAGGGTGTCTCCCACCAAATACTACAGTGCAATTTGGATTAACTTCTTTTACAATTTTTGCAATCTTATTTGAGTTCTTTAATGCGGCAGATACAAAAACTGAAATACCAACAACATCTGGATAAAATTTTTCAATTTTTTTCCTAATCTGACTAAATGTTAAGTTTTTCACTTTTGAATCAAGAATTTCTACCTCAACATTTAAATCAGTTAAATAGCTAGCTATATAAGTTAAATTAATTGGAGGAAATTCCATATTGTAGTAATCCCAACCAGTAGTTCTATAGTTAGGCTTAATTAATAGAATTCTTTTCCAATGAAAATTCTGTTTTTTTAAAAGCTTCTGTTCCATATAATTAGATCGCCATATCATTAATTGTTCTCTTAAGATCTGCTATCTTATTTCGATTTCCTCCTCTTATTTGCCTTATTTTTTTCTTTTTTATATCCCTTAAATTGTCAAGTACTATTTTTTTCCACTTGAAATATGAACTTAACCCTCGATAAAATCTTAAAGGGTTGATAACATAGAAGATTCCTCTTGATCTAACAGTTCTACGGTATAAATAAAATTTATTTCTCAAATTTCCTCCATAATAGCCAATTGAATAAAAACCAAGAAACAATAATTTTTTAAGAATTTCAGGACTAAGATATGGGGTTTTTATCACAGGGTTAAGCCAGTTAAATTTATTATATTCTTCGGTTAAAAGTAGATCTTTTTCTTTGATTTCATTGTAAAATTTAGTCGCTGGGAATGGCGTTAGCAATGTAAAACTTGGTAAATCTAAACTTAATTCTCTTGTTTTTTTAATTGTTGTGAAAACATCATCCACAGAGGCGTTTAGGTTAGCTCCGATAATAACATTTCCCATTACTGTTATTTCATTTTCATGTAAAACCTTTATACCCTTTTTAATTTGATTTATATTACATCCCTTAGCCACTGCTTTGAGTCCTTTGTCATCAGTTGCTTCGACACCTACAAGAACAAGCCAAAAACCTGCTTCAGCCATTAACTTAACTACTTTAGGGTGTCTCGCCATTGAATCTAAGCGTCCTTGAAAGAAAAAAAATAATTTTTTTCGTATTCTTCCCATTCTCTTGCCTTTTATAATTTCAAAGGATAATCTTCCAATGCGTTTCATATTAACAAGAAAATTATCATCTACAAAAAAAACATCACTGATTTTTTTATTTTTAGAAATTATTTCTAATTCCTCCATAATATTTTCAACTGATCTAGATCTCCATGTTTGATTATATACCACATTAGTACTGCAGAATTTGCAAGCTTGTGGGCACCCACGAGAAGTCTCAATCGTGTCACAATTCATATTAAATATTTTGTATTTATAATTTTTTACCAAATGGCGAGACGGAGGCCTTAACTCATCCAAGTTTTTTAAAAATGGTCTATCTGGATTGTGTATTAATTTTCCATTCATTTTATATGATAGACCACGAATATTTACTGGAGACCCCTTTTCAATTAATTCACGGAAAGTAAATTCACCCTCACCTCTAACCAAAATATCTATCCATGGAGAAGACAAAGTTTGCTCAGTGGCTAAAGTTGGATGCCACCCCCCAATAACAGTTGTTGAGCCATATAATTTAGCAATTTTTGCATGTTGTAAAACAGTATCAATGGCACTTGTAACTGGAACTGTTAATCCTACTAAATCAGGTTGATATTTTTCAATTTTCCTTCTAACTTGAGATAAGCTTAAATTTGCAGCTTTTGAATCTAATATTCTTACTTCGACTAGATCTTCTACATATGGCGCAAGATATTCAAAAGCTAAAGGAGGAAAGGCTGAATCGTAAAAATCATAACCAGTTGTTTTATAATTTGCTACCAGGAATAGAATTTTTTTCCATTTCATTATTTTTAATTAGATTACTATAATACTCAAATTAAAATATATCACATATTAAAACATTGGGGTGAATTTTTCACCTGTTTTAATGTACGATGTAAATTTCAAAAAAGATATATTACCCTGAATAGGCAGAGATAATTTTAAATTGGAAAAGGAAAAATTCGATGATCAATTAGAATAATATATATTTTAATTTCTTGGTTAAAATAAAAAGGAAATTTATTAATATATTATTTTTGTTTTGATAGATATCGTATTTTTACAAGTAAATCCCGTAATTCCATTTTATCGTTTTCAGGTGTAATGTATTTCTTTCCAACACCTTCAGATAATGGGACTGTTTTTATTTTATTCCCTTGGAGTGATACCATATTTCCAAATTTGCCTTCTAAAACAAGTTTCATTGCTGCTAATCCAAATCTTAATCCCAGTATTCTATCAAATGAATTGGGCGTTCCAGCTCGCATTGTATGACCAAGTACTACACTTCTACATTCAAAATCTACTTTATTTTTCTGAAATTCCTGTTTTAGATCTTCCCTTAAGTTTAGTTCATCCACAATAATTTGAGACATATTTAATTTTACGAGTAATGGGTTACCGTATGAGTCTTTAGGTAATTTATCAATTGTTTCTTT
>JAUWHL010000114.1 GCA_030605895.1 Promethearchaeota archaeon
CGATTTAGATATTTATGTAGATAAAAAATCGCTTGATGAACGTGGTCTTACTAAAGAAGATTTGATCGAACAAGTTGAGGTCAAAGAACATGGTGAAATAATGAAAATGATTGAAAATTCAACAGTAACTATACCATTTTAGGAGGTTGATAAGAATGGGCAAAAAAGTTTTGTATTTTATTACAAGTGAGGATATTACAGGAGTAGAACTTGCTATGGAACATACTGACGAAGATGATGTAACAATTCTTTTACTCCAAAATGCTGTATATTTCGCAAATAAATCTAATCAAGCAGTTTCCCAAGCACTTAATCAAAATAAATCCGTAGCTGCATGTAAAGAGCATATAGATTTACGAGGATTAACCAATTTCATCTCCGATAAAATTAAATTAGTTTCTACAGATGACGTCATCGACTTAATTTTCGAAAATGATACCATCATAAATATGTAATTAACGAGATTAAATTATTTAAATACTCAATTTTTTTTTTAATTTCTTTTTATTAAATAGATAATAGTCTAAATTTGAAAATTATTATTCAAAAATTCAATTTTAATTAATTCTTTTAAAAACCTAAATTCTTTTAATATTTGTTTCAATTTGACAATTATGAGTTTAAAAAAGGAGAGCTTAAATGTGATCCGCTTGGCTCATGGAGCTGGTGGAATTTTACAAGAAGAATTAATCAAATTCATTACAAAGAATATTCCTTTTAAAAATGTGAATAATGGAATTGGTGTTGAGGAATTAGATGATGGAGCTACTATTCCTTTAAATAACTATGAAAAAGAAATTGTGGTTACTGCTGATGGGCATACAATTTACCCAATATTTTTTCCTGGTGGAGATTTGGGAACTCTTAGTATTTGTGGAACAGTTAATGATCTTCTCATGATGGCTGCTGAACCAATAGCTTTAACATCTATGATAATCATTGAAGAAGGCTTTGAATTCGAGAAGTTAGAAAAAATTATAAATTCAATGAATTTAATAGCAGAAAAAGCGAATATTGCTATAATTGCTGGAGATACTAAAATAATGCCGAGGGGTACTTTAAATGAAATAATTATTGCAACAACAGGTATTGGAATTAAGGACAAAAACATAAAAGTTTTAGATAATCGTTTAAAAACGGGAGATGAAATTATTATAACTGGCAGTATTGGAGATCATGGAACAGCGTTAATGGCTTCTCGAGAAGGGTTAAATATTTCTACCGATTTAAAATCAGATATTTCATTATTATTAGAAATTCATAATGCTATCAAGTATGAAATTAATAATAATTTTATTCATGCTATGAAAGATCCTACGCGTGGAGGTATTGCAGCTGCTTTAAATAATTGGGCTATGAAATCAAATGTAAGCATCTGGATTGATGAAGAAAAAATCCCTCTTAAAAAACAAGTTACAGCTATATGTGATATGTTAGGATTAGACCCTTACAACATAGCAAGCGAAGGAAGAGCTCTCATAGCAGTTGATCCAGAACATTCTAGAAAAGTATTAGAAAAAATAAAATCAACTGAGATTGGAAAAGATGCTGAAATAATTGGGGAGATAAAAACACAAAATCCTCAAAGAGTATTCTTAAAAACAGTTGTAGGAGGTACCCGGTTTATTGATATGCCTTTAGGTGAGCCAATTCCCCGAATATGTTGAAAACGAATTATTTCTTCTAATTTTTTCTTTCCCATATAGTTAAATTATCATGGATACGCCACCATTGAGGAATTTTTATTTTTTCAATTAGTTTAAAATCTCTAATAAGATTTCTAAAAAAAACAACCGTAGCATTGCATCCTTTGATTATTTCCCCAATATAAATTAAAATCTTTCCTTTAAACCATCTTAGACATTCAAATGCCATATTATCGTTATACGGTGGCCAACATAAAAATAAATTTCGTTGAGGATGATATTTTAAATCTTTCGGAGTACCTTTCTCTATAGGAAACCACTGTATTAAATTATGGTAAAAATTTTTTTTAAAGGGATATAAATCATAAGCGATTATGTCAACCCCTTGATTTTTTAATAGCATTGCCCAGTATCCAGTACCTGCTCCAATTTCGATGATTGGAGCGTATTTAGAAATCATTAGAGTTGCATTTTCATTAGGAACCGCCCATGAATATTTCCTAGTTAAGGATCTTCTCCATCCAACTTCTTCATACCCAACTAAATTCATATTCATTATTTTTTTAAAAAGATTCAAGTATTCATTCATAACTTTCAACTTTTTTTAATAGTTTCTATTATTTAATATTATAATAGAAATTATAATAATTTGCCAAGCAATTTGAAAAAAATGATTTGATAGAATATAATGGAAATTCCCAGATTAAGAATTTTAAGAAGTAGAGTATTTACTGAGAAAATAATCAAGTCTATTAATAAATTAACAAAACAGACTAATAAACCAGTTAAATTTATGCACGTATGTGGAACCCATGAGCATACAATTTCTAAATATGGATTAAGAACTCTCTTACCTAAAGAAATCGAAGTATTGTCAGGTCCAGGTTGTCCAGTATGTATATGTCCTGCTGCAGATATTGATAAAGCAGTTGAGCTAGGAAAACGAGATGACACGATAATTACAACTTTTGGTGATATGATACGTGTTCCAGCTACAAAAATTTCCTTAGCTGAGCTAAAAGCTAGAGGCGCCGATGTTCGTATTGTCTATGGACCAAATGATGCGGTTAAAATCGCTAAAGAGAATCCAAATAAAGAAGTAATATTTTTTGCCATAGGATTTGAAACAACAGTTCCTTTAATCGGATATGAAATACAATTGGAACCCCCGCCAAATTTTTCAGTAATTTGTGCTCTTAAGTTGATACCCGCTGCCTTAGAACTTTTAATGAGTCAATCTCAATTAAGAATAAATGGTTTTATATCCCCGGGTCATGTATCAACTATAATTGGTTTGAAGCCATATGAAATATTTTCCCAGGGCTATAAAATACCCAATGTGATTTCGGGGTTTGAACCCAATGATGTATTACTCTCAATTTTAATGCTTTTAAAGCAAGTGAGAGATAAAAATTTTGATACATTAAATGAATATTCTAGGGTTGTAAAGCCTGAAGGAAATATACTCGCTCAAAGAATAATAAAAGATGTCTTTAAGCCTGTATCATCTCCTTGGAGAGGTATAGGGAGAATCTATGATGGAGGATTGGTTATTAGAGAAAGATATAGCCAATTTGATGCTGATAAAAAATTTGATATAAAAATTGAAAAATCTCAAGATATTCCACCTGGATGTTCATGTCATCTTGTTATGGTTGGAAAACTTTACCCTCATGAATGTGGATTATTCGGAAAGGAATGTACTCCTATTAATCCTATTGGGCCATGCATGGTTTCAATGGAAGGTACTTGTAGTATTTATTATAAATTTCATAAAAGATAATTTCTTTTTTAGTTTGTTTTTGGGGTTCAAATTAAAAATCAGTTGGTTTATATTTCTTTCAAATTTAAATTTATTTGAATGGTTAAAAAAACTGTAGAAATTAATATTGATGGTATAGTCCAAGGCGTAGGATTCCGTCCGTTTTTATTTAATTTAGCGAGATATTTCAAATTAAAAGGCTATATTTTGAACCAAGGAAATGCAGGAGTACGCCTTGTACTTCAAGGAAATAATAATCAAATAGAAAAATTTCTGGAAAATGTAAAAGTTAACGCTCCTAAAATTTCTTATATTGAGAATATAAAGGCCAGGGACTTAGATAATAGTAAAAAATATAATGATTTAATAATTAAGCCAAGCGAGCAAGGGAGGGGTATAAGTCTTACATTACCCCCAGATATAGCTATTTGTGATAAATGCCTTGATGAAATGAGAAAATCAAAACAGCATCAATATTATAATTATCCTTTTATTGCATGTGCTCACTGTGGTCCGCGTTTTACAACTGTAAGCGAATTGTCTTATGATCGAGAAAGGACAACAATGAAATCTTTTCCCTTCTGTGATTTATGTAGAAATGAATATTCAGATTTTAATAATAGAAGATTTCATGCTCAAACTTTTGCCTGTTCAATTTGTGGACCAAATTATCAATCATTTGATAAAAATAAAAAAATTATACCGAGATCATCAATAAAAGAAATCTTGTTAGAAATTAAAGATAGAATAAATAATGGTGAAGTAATTGCCATTAAAGGTATTGGTGGTGTTCATTTAGTATGTCTTGCAGATAAAGATGATACAATTTTAGAACTCCGGTCAAGAAAAGGTGGAAGAAAGAATAAACCATTTGCATTAATGATTCCAAATTTAAAATTAATCGATAAAGAATTCAATATTTCTAAAAAGGAGAAGGAAACAATAACATCATTTCGTCGTCCAATTGTTCTATTAGAAAAAAAAAAAAAAATTGAAACCACTAAAATAAGTGAATGGGTTGCTCCTGGACTCAATAATATAGGATTTATGCTCCCGTATTCCGGTATACATTATTTATTATTTGATTTTATCGGAAACAAACCCTTAGTTTATACAAGTGGTAATAGATCAAATATTCCAATGGGAATTGATAAAGAGACGATTTTTGAACAATTAAAAACTTTAGCGGATGTATTTTTATTACATAACCGAGAAATTTATCAGAGAGCAGATGATAGTGTTTTGAGAATTCATGATAACAAAACGAAATTAATTAGACGATCAAGAGGTTATGTTCCAGAATATTTACCATTACCTTTTGATGTAGAAATACCTAGTGCTTTGGCTACGGGTCCTGAATTAGCGGTTACTGGAGCTGTTTTAAGAAGAAATCGAATATTTCCTACTCAACATATTGGAAATGTTACTCATTTGGAAACTTACAATTTTCTTAAAGATGCTCTTATGCACATGAAAAATCTTCTACAAGTTAAAGATTCTGAAATAAAATTTATTGTCTGCGATTCTCATCCTGCTTTTATAACCACAACGTTTGGTGATGAATTAGCGAATCAATTTAACGTTCCTATATATTCAGTACAGCATCATTTTGCTCATACTTTGGGTCTTATGGCAGAAAATAAAGTTCAACTAGATGAAAAAATAATTTGCATATGTACTGATGGAGTTGGTTATGGGGATGATAGCAATATTTGGGGTGGTGAAGTATTATTAAGTTCTTATGATGCTTTTGAACGTCTTGGTTTTCTAGAGTACCAACCTATGATTGGAGGAGATCGTTGTACTAGGTATCCTGCTCGTATGTTAGCCTCAATTTTATTAAAAAAACTCGGAATTGATGAAGCAGTTAAGATCTTTAACAATTTAAGACTAGAAAATAATTTAGAATATAAAGAAACAGAATTAAAAACTCTAATCTCACAATTTGAAAAGTGGAATTATCGTTTCTCTTCTGAAATCATTCCATTTACTAGCTCTACAGGTAGAATTTTTGATGTTGTTTCATATATTTTAGGAGCATGTAATATTAAAACATATAGAGGAGAGCCCGCTATGAGACTTGAAGGTTTAGCTTCAAGAGGAACCTCTGAAAATGTTAAACTTAAAGTTAATACAAGTAAAAAAAATGGTAAAACTATAATAAATAGCTCCAAACTTATCCTCGATATTATAAATTTATTTCAAAATAAAAAAAATCGACCGTCAGATATTGCTGCTAAATTTCAAGAAGAACTCGCTCTAGCTTTTTCTGAAGTAGCTAAAGAAGTAGCTGAACTAAGAGGAATTGATAAAATTGGTTTAACTGGAGGTGTTGCTTATAATTATTCATTTGCAAAAACTATGAAAGATGACTTAAAATTAGAAGGTTTTAAATTTTTAGAGCATAATCTGGTTGCTCCTGGAGATGCTGGTATTAGTTCAGGTCAATTAATTGGAGGGTTGTTCCAATACAGAAAAGAAGATTTATAAAAACCCCACATAGTCTTGGTCTTTTTGAAATTTCTGGGTGAAGATATATTTAATCTCTTTCAATCTAATATCAAATATATAATTTTGAACGTTTAGAACGGTCAGTAAATAGGCATAGGCATTATATTCCACGATAGACTTCTAGATCCATCGTTTATCAGTGAGAATAAAAAATTCCTTGAGCTTTTTACCCTTTTCTTAGTAATTATCTTTTTCCAGAGTAGGGACTCACCCTCTTTAAGGGTTATTTTCTCGTCATCGTTTAAAAATTGATTAATCGATTCTATTTTAATTCACTACCTATAAAATCATTCTTGTTATTAATAAATATTTATTAATGGATCTTGCTTCGTGTTTTCTAACAGAACATCTCGTTTAAGTGAATAATTAACAGAACCATTCAAATACAAAAGCAAGAATGGCATAAAATCTAATATCATCAATTTTTTCCATTTCTCCTTCTATAATACCAATAATTTCCTCACTTTCTAGGGTAGTTACAATAATCTCCCCTTTATCTTTGCTTTCATTAATCTTCAATTTCGCAGGTTCACCACGCTCTTCTGGTATTAATTCAAGTTCATGTATATTTCCCAACTTGCGATTATCGCTAGCATTCTGAACAATATTATCTATGATCCGTTCGCATACTCTGCCTCTATATATTAATTCAATATTACTCGGATCCCTGTCATCAAAAGACCCTGCTATGGTAGAATGATTTTTATAGAATATCGTATTCCCATCGAGAAAACCTCTCACTTTCTTCTTATTTTTCCACACGGAATATATAATAAATTTAGGTCCACTGGTCTGCAGTTCTTCTGGTTGTGATCTAGTTGGTTCTGGCATAGTATATCTATCAGCATGACCAAATAGAAAATCAGAAAGAAACGCAAATGGAATAAATATAATACTAATTAGGAGTATTATTATCCCAACCGTTTCATCGATGGAATATACAACTATACTAATTATTATTAGGGACATGAATATAATAAAAAATATGCATCCAAAGGGAGGAGCCTTTTTTTTAACAATATTATTGTTAGACATATGCTTCTCTTCTCATATTCAAGGTTTTCAAGGAGCTTTAATTAATTTGATTAGACTTTTTTTTCCAAATTATTTTAGTACATCTTAGCTTTTTCAAATCATATTGGATTAATAATATTATTTAATAATATTTTTCGATTTAAATAAATAGTGAGATAATTATGGGTGGTCTTTTTGGAGTTTTTTCAAACGCAGATTGTATAGAGGATCTTTTTTATGGGACAGATTATCATTCCCATTTAGGAACCAGAAGAGGTGGATTAGCCGTAAAGAATTCTGGAGGATTCCAAAGATTTATTAAAGATATCACAACAACTCAATTCAGGTCAAAATTCGAAAAAGATATTAAAAAGATGCACGGTAATAAGGGCATCGGCGTTATAAGTGATCATGATGATCAACCTTTAATAATTAACTCACACTTAGGCGTATTCGCCATAAGTACCGTTGGAAAAATTAATAATTTAGAAGAATTAGCAAAAAAGGCATTACAGAACGGATCACACTTCTCAGAGATGCATGGTGGAGAAATTAACCCTACTGAAATGGTTGCAACTATAATTAGCCAAGGAAACACCTTTGAAGAAGGAATTCAAAGAATACAAGAGATGATTGATGGTTCATGTACGATGTTGATATTGATAGACAATGGAATTTATGCTGCACGAGATAAACTCGGAAGAACACCACTTATTGTGGGAGAAAAACTTGGATCTTATGCCGTTGCAATGGAAACTTGTGCTTTCCCAAATCTCCGGTATAAAATAACAAAATACCTTGGACCAGGTGAGGTTATTTTTATAAGTAAGAATGGTTTAGAGCAAAAGATCAAGCCTGGTAATCGAATGCAAATTTGCGCTTTCTTATGGGTGTATTACGGATATCCAGCATCATGTTATGAGGGAATTAATGTAGAAGTTGTTCGATATAAATGTGGTTCTTATTTGGCGAAATTTGATAATGTAGAGATTGATCTTGTGGCTGGTATTCCAGATTCTGGGACGGGACATGGTTTAGGTTATGCAAGTGAAGCAAAAACTCCTTTCTCAAGACCATTTGTAAAATATACTCCAACATGGCCTCGGAGCTTCATGCCTCAAGATCAAACTATTAGAGATGAAGTTGCAAAGATGAAACTCATCCCAATTAAAGAACTTATTAAAGATAAACGTTTACTTTTCTGTGAAGATTCAATTGTGAGAGGGACACAACTTAGAAAAACAATTCAAAGATTATATGATTTTGGAGCTAAGGAGGTTCATATGAGACCAGCATGTCCCCCGCTTGTTTATGGTTGTAAATTCCTTAATTTCTCCAGATCTCGTTCTGAATTAGATTTAGCAGGAAGATGGGCTATAAAAGAGATAATTGGAAAAGATGTTGATGATCCTGCTGAGTATTCTGATCCAGAGTCAGATAAATATAAAGCAATGGTTAATGTTATACGTAAAAAGTTACAATTAACAACACTACATTATCAGAGACTTGAAGATCTAGTCACAGCTATTGGATTACCAAAGGAAAAGTTATGCACATATTGCTGGGATGGAGTGGAATGATTTTTTCTTAAACTCTACTTTTAACAATTGAGTGCTCCATTTCTGCTAATTTCTCGACTGATTTCAAAGGATAATTGCCTGTTAGGCATGCTAAACATAATTGATTTTCATTCTTTCCAATCGCCGATATTAAATCTTCGATATTTTGATATAATATAGTATCTGCTCCTATTTTTTTTCTAATTTCTTCAATATAATTCTCATTATATAATTTCTGGAATCTTCCAGCAATTAATTCATCTTTTGTAGGAAAATCTATTCCCATATAACAGGGGCTTACAATTGGAGGACAGCTAATACGTAAATGAACATTTTTAGCTTTTCCTCTAGTTTTTAGTAATGATACAAGTTGTTGAGTAGTGGTTCCACGTACGATAGAATCGTCTAATAATATTACATCTTTTCCCTCAATAACACTTTTAATCGGATTAAGTTTTTCTTTAACAGCAGCTTTGCGACGAGCTTGACCGGGTATGATAAAAGTTCGCCAGATATAGCGATTTTTCATCAATCCTTCTACATAAGGAAGTTTAGCTTCTTTAGCATACCCAACTGCCACACTCCTGCCAGAATCGGGTACAGGAACAATTACTGCGTTTTCTCTTATTTCAGGATCCTTTAAAATTGGATCATTTTTCGCTAAAAAACTGCCTAGCTTTAACCTCGCTTCTGCAACTGAAACACCATCAATAACTGAATCTGGTCGAGCAAAATATTCAAATTCAAATTGACATAAAGCTGTCTTCTGTGATTTAATTGTTAATTCTGAATGAATATCTTTTTGATGACTTAAATGTAATATTTCTCCTGGTTTCACATCTCTCAACAAATTTCCTCCAACAGCATCTATAGCACATGATTCTGATGCAACAAAATAGAGATTTCTTTTTTCAGTTTTTAATTCACCAATACAGAGGGGTTTGAATCCTAGGGGATCCCTCATTGCATAAATATCTCCCTCATCAGTCATCAAAATTAAGGAATAGGATCCATCCAACAATCTGCTAGTTAATTTTAATACTTCAGGCCAATCTTCAGTTCCTACTGCAATAGATCCAATTAATTGGGCAATTACTTCAGTATCAGTATCAGTGATAAAAACACGTCCCATATCATCCATATTTTTCTTGATTTCATCGAAATTAGCTATAGTTCCATTAAATGCCATTGAAAACTCTATTTCGTTGTTTTTAAAATGAAATGGTTGAATATAATCCATTGATTTATACCCTACTGCTCCCGTAGTTGCATATCTATTGTGTCCAATCCCGACGTTCCCCCAATATTGCGAAATAATTGGATTATTTAACACTTTTGAAACTAATCCATTCTTTTTATATGTATAAATTTTTCCACCTGTTTTTAGAAGAGAGATTCCTGTAGATTCTTGTCCACGGTGTTGTAAAGCAATTAATCCTTGATATAAAAGCATTGAGACAGAATAACCAAGATCATTACAAGTTACACCAAAAATAGCACAATTTTCTTGAGGTTTTTCTCTCATAAGTTTGTTTGTTTTTTTAAGAACCATTGTATTATTTTATTTGAGAGAATCAGTTTTATTATCTTCACTTAAGTTAAATCATATATAACTTTTAATTATTAGTTTAATAGAATATAACTACTTCCATGAAAAAAGTGTCAAAGGTTAGAAATATAACAAAATCTCTAGCAATAACAATTTTAATTGGAGGTAAAAGTACTCGATTTGGAAATGACAAGGGTCTTTTTGAATTCTTTGAAAAACCCCTAATTTCTTATCAACTTGAAACTTTAAGTCATCTTAATTATGATATATTTTTAGTAGCGCATTCTATGAATCAAGTGCAGGAATACATAAACAAAATTGATATAACTAATATCAATGCTTTTATTATAGATGAAATCAATATAAAAACAAAGAAAAATTTACATACACCCATGATTGGTTTATATTCTGCCTTTAAAGAATTAAAAATATTAAGATATGAAAAAATGTTAGCATTATCATGCGACACCCCTTTATTAAAAAAAGAAGTCCTAATTTATTTAATTGAAGAATGTAAAAATTATGATTGTTGTATCCCGCAGTGGCCTAATGGTTTTTTGGAACCTTTAATCGCAATTTATCCCGTTAAAAAAGGTCTAAAAACTAGTAGAAAAAATATTAAAAAAAAATCTTATAAATTAACCAATTTAATAAGCACTCAATGGAAAACACACTTTATACCAATAAAAAAAGAAATTAAAACAATCGATGAAAATCTACTTTCTTTCATTAATATAAATGAGCCTTTGGATCTTGAAAACCTAAAAGAAAGATTTTTCAATGAAAAAAAAGAGAATTAAAAAAAAATTAATTAATTCTTTTAATTTAAAAATCGGAGCCTCCTACTATACCGCCAACTAAAGCTAAAGCACCACCTGCAATCAAAAGGTATGCACCAAGAGAAAAAGGTCCAAGTGGTAGATCGTATGGTACAATTCCATCAACTAATGCACCATCTAATTGAAATGTTAAAAATCCTCCGAGAATATCTGGAAGTGTTATAAATTCTCCCAATATGATAATTATTCCTATAAATAGTGGCATAAGTGATCCAATAATAGCAGCTGCCCTACTTTTTACTCCTATTAGCTGAATAACCCCTGAAATGGCAAAGAAGATTAACACAATGGCAATAATATACACTAAATAAACCTCAGTTGCAAATGTTGTTGCAACATTGTCAGCATCTGTGAAGAGATCCATAATATGCATGAAAAAATTCAGACCATTTCCATAATTTTCTCCCACTTCCATCCATAATACTGCTACTGGCATATCAAGAGTAAATAGACTCAAGAAAAAAGTAGAGACAAGTGTTAAAATTGCTCCAATAATAACTAAAACTTTTCCGGCACCCATAATTTTACACTTTACTTTATTTTTTTTAAATTTTTAATATTAAATAGAGTAAATCATATATATAAGATTTATCAATTTAAGCCTTGCTTTAAAGTATAAATAGTTAAAGTGTAAAAATCCATTATTAATAAAAACAATATGTAAGTAATATTAATTGTTCATATTTCACATATTAATTATTTTAATTTTTAATAAGAATTAAAGGTTTTTGAGTTATAACTTTATTTAATGTTCAAAATCACTTCTTTTGTAAGTTTCTGAATAGTGGTTAATAATTCCTGCATTTTAAATGGTTTATCAAGAAATTCACATGCACCAAGGGATAAAGCTTTTTGTTTTACGCTCGTATCAGCACTCGCAAAAATTAT
>JAUWHL010000219.1 GCA_030605895.1 Promethearchaeota archaeon
ACGTACTAGAAACGAATTTCACGATGGAATTTAAAACTAAACAGTTTGATGGTCCATACGAAGTAAGTTCATTAGAAATTACAAACGATGGTCAATTATTAAGGGGTTTATTATATTTTCCCTCTGTAAAATTCAAAAAACCTTATCCCGTAATTATTTACTTCCATGGATTCCCACAATTATTCTCTTTGACGGAAATCGTAAAGAATTATAAAACTCTTTTAGATTTAGGTTATTCTTTAATATTTTTTAATTTTAGAGGATATAGGTATAGTGAAGGAAATGTTTCATTACAGTCCCAAATTTCAGACGGCTTTAAGATTATAGAATTTATAGAGTTACTAGCTAAAGAGGATATTTTTAAAAAAAATAATATAAACATTATTGCTCACGACTTAGGTGCATATATAGCGTTATTTCTTTGTTCTCAAATAAAAACAATTAATAAATTGAACCTTATTAGTCCAATTTTAGATTTAAAGAAACATGTCTATAGTAAAGATTTCCCAAAAATTTTAAGCTATATAAACAGATTTCTTCCTGGAAATATCAAAGGCATTGAAAATATTGAAGATTTTATTGAGTTTACTAAATTGGAGTTAAATAATGATGAATTTCAAATCGAGAAATTTATAACAAATTTAAAAAATAAAAAAATGAAGGTAGTTATCGGAGAAAATGATAAGATAACTCCTCTGATTGAAGTTAAAACGATTCTATCTCATGCCAATATCAGATATGAATTAGAAATAATAGAAAACATGGATCATAATTATGATGATGATGAGGAATTAGAAAAATTGAATAAAGAAATAATCAATTATTTTAAATATACGTAATTTCTTAGAAGGTGTTTAAATTTGGCAAAGTATCACATGAGAAGGAATGAGAAAGAAATTTCAAGTAAGGAGGAATTAATAGGAATCCTAAAAAATGGAAAGTATTCTATTATATCCCTATGTAAAGATAATGAACCTTACATTATCACACTAAGTTATGGATATGATGAATCTAGGCATGCTCTATATTTCCATTGTGCAAAAGAAGGGCAAAAAATAGATTTTATAAAAGCTAATCCATATATTTGTGGAACTGTTATAGAAGATAATGGTTATGAGGAGGGTTGTGGCCAAGCATTTCGTTCAGTTGTATTTAGGGGAAAAATAGTATTTGTAGAAGCATTAGAAGAAAAAAAGAATGGATTAGATATTCTAATAAAGCACTTGGAAATTGATCCTAATCCAATTAAAAATAAATTCCTCAAGAAAGATAATAGTTATGAAAACTTAGGAATGTTGAGATTAGATATTACTGAGATTTCTGGTAAAGAGGAAAAAGCAGAGTCTTAACACTATACTAGTTATTAACACACTTAAAAACAATTTGCCAGTGAAATTGCTTTAAAAAGTTAATTTTGGATAAAGGTGATTCTATTTTATTTAAAATCTTATAAAGAATTCTAAAAAGAATAGGTCTGCTAAAGAAATTCTTAAAAAACATAGCTAATGGAGATAGAAGAAAATATTCATGGTGTTCTATATTTCCAAAAATTTTTCGTGCAATCAATACATCTTCTATAAATAAGGGATGTTCATGTCTTGTTCTGCTTTTTGGAGCAAAAAATTTTCTATTTAATTCAACTATCGTGTTTTTTTTTAATGGTTCTATAAAGGAAATAAAACCTCGTTTCTTAAGCAATCGTTTACACTCTCGACAGAATAAATCAATGTCTGGTAAATGATGGATAATTCTAGACCCAACAATTATATCAAATGTGTTGTCTTCGAAATCTGGAACTTGAGCATTCATAACCATAAATTCTATCTTAAGATCTAATTGATTCATCCTTGCTTTACATAAATCGATATAATTTTTTGAAAGATCGATACCTATAACATTGGCACCCTCTTGAGCCAAATATAAAGAGAGATCACCTCTTCCACAACCAACGTCTAGCACTTTCTTTCCTTTAACATCTCCTATCATATTTTTAAATTTTAAATTAGCTAACCTAAAAAAAC
>JAUWHL010000046.1 GCA_030605895.1 Promethearchaeota archaeon
ATAAGGGTAATTACTATTTTAAATGTAATTAAAGTTAATGAGTTATTGATGAAATAGAAAAAAAGAATTAAAAAAATTATAGTTCCAGAGAATAATGAAGATTTAGATGATGATCTTTTTTAAAATTTTGAGAAACAACAATATAAGACTTATCAATTCTAAACAAATAAAAGTACAACAGGACTTCATTAGTGTGGCTAGGGTAAGAATCAATTTCCCACCTTCAGCTTTGATTTGACATGTTCAACACTTAATTTTAAAATGAGTGCAATCTACTATTTTAATTCCACCATAATTATTAAGTTTTCCACATAAATTTATACAGAGCATCATTATTATATTGTATAGAGAATATATGAAAGAAAAGTATCATATAAAGAAAAGATTCTAAATTTTAATAGTAATATAGATAATGCCAGATAGATTTGCGTGTGATACATCAACGATATTCAATGGTCAGATTCTAACCTTAATTGAAGATGGAGAGTTAGGAGAGAATCCAGAAATTTTTATTTCAAATATCGTGGTTGCTGAAGTTGAATATAGAACTAATATTCAAAAAGAAATGGGATTTTTCGGCTTAAGGGTCCTAAAGGAATTAAGAACTCTTAATGATAAAGGAGAAATCACATTACATATTGTAGGGAAACGCCCTTCTAGAGCGGAAATTAAAATGGCTCCGGGAGGTGAATTAGATGCCTTGATTAGAGAGAATGCGAAAGAGAATAATGCTATTCTGATAACCGCAGATAGAATACAAGGAGATGTTGGAGAATTTGAGGGATTAGAAGTTCTTTATGCGTGGGAAAAGAAATCTAAAGAAGAACTCTTACCGATTTCTTTAAAGATTTTAGAATATTTCGATGATGAAACGATGAGTGTTCATCTCAAGCGAAACATTCCTCCTTATGCTAAAAAAGGATCACCTGGAAACTGGCGATTACAAAAAATTAGTGATGATCCAATTTCAAATAAGTTAATTGA
Source organism: Promethearchaeota archaeon (assembly GCA_030605895.1). Classification (GTDB taxonomy): domain Archaea; phylum Asgardarchaeota; class Lokiarchaeia; order Sigyniarchaeales; family SOKP01; genus Loki-b32. Next base: position 985 of record JAUWHL010000046.1, read on the forward strand.
AGATATTGCAATGGAGATTGTAGAGGTAACTAGAGAAGATCAGCACTCTTTTATTGAAATAGAAAAAGAAGGTGCTGTAGTTGCCCAAATGAGGGATTTTAGAATAGTTATAACCCGCCCCCCTTTTTCAAAAGATGTAGAAATTACCGCAGTACGGCCTCTTGTAAGTTTAAAACTATCTGATTATTCCATTGATAGTAGATTACAGAATAGATTGGAAAAAGCGGAAGGAATACTTGTAGCGGGCTCACCAGGAGCGGGAAAATCAACTTTTTCGGCAGCATTAGCAAATTACTACTTAAAACAAGAGAAAGTAATAAAAACGCTAGAAAGTGTAAGAGATTTACAAGTGGAACCAGAAATAACTCAATATACTAAGTTAGAAGGCAATCTTGAGAATTCAGCGGATATACTTTTACTCGTAAGACCCGATTATACTATTTTTGATGAAGTCAGAACTACAAAAGATTTCCAGATTTATTCGGATTTTCGTTTATCAGGAGTTGGAATGGTTGGAGTTGTTCATTCATCTTCTGCAATAGATGCAATTCAAAGATTTATTGGTCGAATAGAACTAGGAATGCTCCCTTCAATTTTAGATACCATTATTTTTATTGAAGGTGGAGATATTTCAACAGTTTTCATTTTAAAAATGACTGTTAAGGTTCCTCATGGTTTTAGAGATAAAGATTTAGCAAGACCAGTGGTAGAAGTAAGAGATTTTAAAAATGACCGCTTAGAATTTGAGATTTATAATTTTGGAAATGATGTTGTCGTAAATCCAATCAGGTCTAAATACCCTTCAAGGGGAAGAGAGGCTCCATCAAGCAGAATGAGAAAAGATAAAAGAATCGATTTGGATATCGAGGTAAAAAAACAAAAAATAATCATTAAAGCTAATCCAGAATATGCAAGCCAAAATATTGTAGTTTTTGCTGATAATCAACAGATTTTTACAGGCTCATTGAGCCGTAATAGTGATATTTCTCTTTCAATTTCAAATAAAGAAGCAAAAAAGATATTAAAAGAATTAAATAATAATAGAGAAATTTATGCTAAAATAAAATAAACAATTTTAATGAAATTAAAAATCAATTATACCATTTATTTTTGCGATTATTAAACCATCTAAAGTCCATATTGGTCTCCACCAAGGTAAGTTCTGGTAGATTATTTTAAGACCACCATCGTCTATAAGACCATTAAAAAAACTATCTGCTTCATTTTCTACCACTTTTTTATCCACAATATCGAGAGCATGATACCAATGTCGACCAAATAATGGATAATGTTCTTTATTTTTTTTAAAAATACTCGATAATTGGTCGATAATATGTTGTAGCATCTTTTTTTCCTCTTTGTTTTCTCCTAAGTATTTCAAATATATAAAATAGGGATAATCATAAATTTGGATTTCCTCAGGAATTTGAGTTTTTGCATAAAAGGTTCTCACTTTAGAAAAGAAGTTTTTATCTTCAAATCCAAATTTCTTTAAAAACGCTGCAACAGCAAAAATTCTTATATTATCAGGGTTTTTCCACCAAGGTTGATAGGGATATTCTTCAAGGTTTTCTGGGGGGTGATCTATATACCCTTCACTGTTTTGTGAATTAACAACCCATTTAGCTATGTTAGTAACAATATCACTATTTGAAATTTCTAATATATCTAAAATATAAAGAGCAGTTTCAGCACCTATTGCAGTACTATCTGGACATAGTAGATCTGGATCAATTCCATTGCCAAATCCGCCATCAATATTCTGATAACCGATTAGTGCTTTAATAACATCATCTTTATTTCCACTTTCAAAAAAAAATGAGAATAATTTTCTTTCAATCAATCTTCCATTTCTAAAAATGAAGTTTCTTACTTTTTTAATTTGACTTTTATTAAGATTTTTCATTATATAATTACCATGAATCAATTATTAGGGTGATGAATTTTAAACGATGATAAACATATTAACTACTTTTTACCATTAATCTTACTTTTTCCATTATTGGGGGCAAAACTTCTTCAATTAAATTATCGAATCTTATGTCTGCTACGTGGTCATAAGGTGTATCACCTTTATTTAAAAGTATTAATTTGGCTCCATTCTGTTTTGCTACACCAGGCATATTTGCTGCTGGTGTAACTACTAAAGATGATCCAACAACAAAAAATACATCAGAATTTTCAGAGCGTCTCATTGATTCTTCAAGTTCATCATAGGGCAATGGGTCTCCAAAATTAACAATACTTGAAATAATTCTTCCTTCACAATGAGGGCATGATGGTTGACCTTCTCGAACTGGATGAGTTCTATATCCTGGACCCCATTTACTTTTATCCCAGCCGGCCTCTTCGAATAACATCTTTTTATTACATGATAAACACTTCATGAAAAATTGATTCCCATGAAGTTCAGCGAGAATATCAAAAGGGATTCCAGATTTAGCATGTAAGCCATCTACATTTTGGGAAATTAGATAATTGAGCTTTCCCATTTCCATTAACTCCACAATAGCATAATGACTTGGATTAGGTTTTACTTGATCCCAAGCTACTTTTGGTTTGGGAGGGGGTAATCCTTTATCCCGTCTAGTCCATACTCCATCTGGACCTCTATAATCCGGTAATCCACTGCCTGTAGAAATCCCAGCACCAGTAAAGATTACTAATCGTTCTGATTCAGCTATCCATCTTGCTGCCAAATTAATTTTTTCTTCTAAATCCATAAAAAACATAAAAATTATAGAATTTAAAAAGATTTTCGTACCTTTTATTCGATTTCACTTAAATTCACACCTTTAGTTTCCTTTAAGAAGAAAAGAACCAGAAAGATTATTATGATGAATAAAAAACTAAAAATTGAAAAAGACACCGCTAATCCTTGACTGAATGTAATAATACTACTTATTATTAGCCCTACTGTAATACCAACGGAACTTACCAATGTTTTTAGTCCAGCTCCCGTTCCTCTAGATCGAGTTGGAATAATTTCTAAAGCCATGATGCTAATCAAGATTCTTAATCCCCAATATGATAAGTTTGCCAATCCCGCCCCAATCATAACCATTGTTAAAGCTCCTTCTGTAAAATTGATTCCAAGAACAATAATTAATATGGATATAGGAAATATAATAGAATAAATACAACATAAAGGTTTTCTTCCAATTTTATCGGCAGTTATCCCCGTAATAAGATAACCTATAATCGAAGCGATTCCCATCACCCATACTACTGTATCAACATCTTCCTTAGTAAAATTATCAGATAGAAAATCTTCTCCCACTAGTATAAAGAGATTATTCAAGCCTATTATTAAACTTATAATTAAAATTACAACAAATTCCATTCTTCGAGAAGATTTAAAAATATTCCTTAAGTTATCTTTAAGAATTTTAGGTCTTTCTGTT
>JAUWHL010000089.1 GCA_030605895.1 Promethearchaeota archaeon
AGAGTTGCCCATTTCTAAAGTAATTCATCTAGGATATGGGTTCGATGTTAATGATGCGGATGTTTTAGAATATTTTAAAGAAGATGAAACAACTAAAGTAATTTCACTTTTTTTAAGAGAAATCACAGATGAGATAATTAATGCTGTAGAGGAAATTGCTCCGATTAAACCTATATTATTTTTTTATGTAGGAAAAGATGAATTAAAGGAAAAAAAGTTAATTGAAGTTGGAGGAATCAGTGTTTTAAATTATATAGAACTATTCTAATTAGCTAAAATATTTTTATGGTGTTCAGAACCAAAGGGGCCTAATCTAGGTATAGTAGGACCTAGTTCTGGGGCTATTTATTTAATTGTTAAAGAAATGAGAAACCAAGGATTATCACTTGCTAAAGTAAGTAAAGAGCATAAAGATATTATCCTTGACAAAGTAGGAGGATCAACGTGTAAATTAGGGAACCCAGTTGATTATTGGCCACCAGAAAGGTTTGTGGGAACCGAGATTTGCGAAATTTACAATACATCTTCAAAAACATTATTAAAAGATAATGCAGTCGATGGGTTAATATTAGCTTTAGAATTTTTCACTGAAATTGAATTTGATTTCAATATCTTTGATAAAATTAAACAAGCATTTCCAAACAAGCCAATAATAACTATACTAATACAAGCAGAACATGAAGGTGCAAAAAGAGTTATAAAATCGGCTTCAGAATTAAAAATACCTACCTTTGAAAATGAGGTAGAACGAGCTGTTAGAGGATACAAATTACTATTTGATTGGTATTCAAAAATAAAAAAGAAATAAAAAATTAACTTAAGAAAATATCTTTTAATTCTTCAGGTAATTCTGCTGATTCATCCATTAAAGAGAGAGCATATACAGTTTCTCCACAATTACATGGTTCTCCTTCAAATAAGTAAAATTTAAATTGATTTTTCCAGTTACAAATTTGCACGACGTTTATTTCTACAACTTCACCACATATACAAAAAATTGCCATTTTTTCAGAATAATTAGGTATGATGGCTGTGAAATCACTCGGAGACTTGCTAAATTCAGAATTATTCAATATATCGTTAATTTTTTCAGCAAGATTATCTTTTAGGGTTGGGACGAAATCATTGACAATCCCATCCTTACCTTTCATTTCCGTAAGTACAACAAAATTTTTCTCCAATTTTTCCGGTTTTCTTTTTTCAGGAATAATTGGTTGTTGATATTGCATAAGTTGCTGGGGTATTGGAAATGGTTCTACTCCCTGGGGATATTCAAATGTGTAAAAATATTGCATTGTACCTCTTATATTCTTTTGATTTAATAATGTTACATTTTCATAATCTCTGCTATTAAGCGTGAATTTAATCAATTGTAAAGGTACTTTTAATTCTAAAAGTCTGGCTCTAACATTATCTAATGTTTCTCCAGTAAAATTTTTCAAAACCATAATATCTGCTTTATTTTCAGTATATATCTGATTTTTATTCTCCTCTTTAAATGCAAACCATTTCTTAACAACCCGACCTTTGATTAATTGAGGCGCCATACAAAACACACACAAAACTGGAAGCAAAACCATGGTTATCTCAGTCCAAATAAATGAAACTATAATTAAGGCAAACATAGGTGCTGTAAGATATAAAGTAAGCCTTCGAAGGCGTTTATCCATAGACCCTTTTACCCCTTTACTAGTAGCTATTTCTTCTGCTTTATTTTTTAATCTAAAGACCGTATCAAAAATCTTTTTTGACTCGAAGCTTTGCTTTAAAAGGCGATCTTCCTCCCCTTTTGTGCTAAACTCCTCTATATGGGATGTTATTTGTTTATTATATTGATTTAAAGTGCTATCCTTGAAGATAAAATCTAATGTTTCTTCAGAGAAATAATCTAAAAAGCGTACAATAAAAAGTTTTTTCTCAACATCTTGAATGTCTGTTGGACCTAAACCAAGCGCTTCTTGAATCATTTGACCTTGCGTTTTTTTTACTCGCTTTTCTGGTTTCTTCTTTTCTTCTTCTTGATTATCTGGAATCTCAGATTTTTCTATTTTATCATTTTCAATGTCGTTCATAATGTATACAAAAATTAGTGTTTTAATTTATAAACTAAGAAATTTTTGACAGATAATTAACTTTTGTAAAAATACTTAGTTTTAATGAGATATGTCCAAAATTGAGTCATATCATTTTTTAAAGGTTAAGAGTAAATATTTAATCAATTAATCAAAGGAATATCATTATAACGAAAATAAACCAATTGAAATAATAAAAAATATATAATTAGTTATCTATTAACTTTTTAGAAAAGTAATGACAGATATAAAGTTTTCAGTTCCAGACGATTTACTTAAAAAAATGGAAAAATATCCTGAGATTGATTGGAGTTCTATTATTTTATCAGCGGTAGAAAAATATATTGAGAATTTAGAAATTACTGATAAAATAGCTTCTAATAGTACTCTTACTACTGAGGATGCTGAAATAATAGGGAATGAATTAAAGAAACGAAGTTGGGAAATTCATAAAAAATATCTTGATCAACTTTGAAAATGAACTTTATTTTAGATACGAATATCTTATTTTCAGCTTTAGTTAGGGATTCAATTACTCGAAAAATACTATTTTCTCCAAAATTTAAATTTTATCTTCCTGAATACTCATTATTTGAGTTAAAGAGATACATTCCAATAATTGCTGAGAAGGGAGATCTAAAAGAAAAAGATGTAAGTGTAATTTTAACGAGAATTCTGGAGAAGTCGGTAATAATTCCTTTTAATATATACAAAAAGAATATATCTGAAGGAATTAAGATAATAGGTTCAATCGATGAAAATGATGTGCCTTTTATCGCAACAGCGCTTTCCATTAAAAATGATGGTATTTGGACAAATGATAAACATTTCAAATATCAAGGAGTTATAAAAATAGTTTCTACCTCAGATATGATTGATCTCTTAAAATCATCAAAAATTAAGTAAAATAATCCGATAAGAAAAAATAATAAAAGATAAATTTAAGATTCTTCTTCGGGGCTTCCTAACAAACGTAAAACGGAATCTGCTAGCCTGTTTTGAGAACATGAAACGATTCCTTTTACTTTGCCTTCCTTCCCTAGAACTTTTAACATAATTCCGTTCCAAACAAAAGAAAGATCTCCTTTTACTTGTTTGAACAATTACTTAGTTTTAATGAGATATGTTTCCGAAATTGAGTAATTTCATATTTTTAAGGTTAAGATTAAGTACTAGACCCTAATGTCAAAAGATTTATTAGTAAATGTAATATACCAATTTTAGCATTTTTGCTCTTTATCTTTTTTATTTTGATTTAAAGATTGTCTTGTTTTAATAATGTTGATCAAAATTCTTTTATATTGATTTCACTTATAAGCTAATTATTGGAGAATAGATAAAAAATATTATTATTAGGTGATTCCACACAATTTTTTTCATTGTTTATGATCCTTTAGAGCGTTTTATTTCCACTATCGCTATTTTTATGCTATTAATTTGCGGTATTCTTTATTTAATTCAAGGTCGTAAAAGAGAGATGACACATGAAAAGACTTTAATGTATGCATTCGCGAGTTTTTGGTTTAGTATAGCCTTAGTAAGAACTTTTTTCTATTTTACTGATTATTTTTTAGAAGGAACCTATACTGGCGATTTAACCGCAATTTTTCAGTCTTTTGATGTTGTAAACTATACATTTCTTTATTTTTATTTGTACTTATATATTTATGTATTTATTAATGTCATATCCTTAAGCGTAATGTATATTTGGTTTTCAATTAGGTCGAAAAGGGAGTTCCAATCGATCTCATCTGTGATGACAATTGGATATACAGTTTTTCTAATAGGGTGGGCTTTTGAGATGATTATATTAAAGGATTTAAACCTACTTTCCCCGATAATTCCACCTATTCTCGTTATAGTAGGTGCTTTAGTTGCAATATCTCCTTTAATTATTGACCTTGAATTTTTTTCTCGAGCTTTTGCTAATTGGTTAGTTATAATTTCAATCATTTTTATCTTTACATTTTTGGGGTTGACTGCTTTTTCTAAT
>JAUWHL010000279.1 GCA_030605895.1 Promethearchaeota archaeon
TTAATTTCAATTTTTTTTTTTCAATTTCATTTTTTTCATATTAATTGCTATTTTTTCTAATTTTAATTTACTTAATTTGTAGTGACCAGATTTTATGATATAACGATTTCTAATTTCTAATTAGAAAAGATTTATATCTTATAAATTAAAAATGAGAATATCAGAAATTTTATTGATCCCTAATAAATTGATTAAGATGAACAAAAAGCCAATTAATATATCAATCGAACTTAAGGAAGTTTCACCACATACAATAATTGCTAATTACAAGGATTATTTCGATCTAAATGCGGGAGCGATTATTCTGAATAACTTCATCATTGTAATTGATCCTCTAGTATATCCAAAACAAGCAAAAGAATTTAGACAAAAATTAGAAAAAAAATATGGATTACCTGTAAAACATCTTTTTATAACTCACTCTCATAGCGATCATATCTTTGGTGTTGCCCCATTCAAAGATGTAGAAATTTTTGGTTGTAATGATTTAATTGATAATTTAAAAGAAAAAAAAGAAAACGCTTGGACTGAGGAAGCATTTGACGAATGGAAAAAAAGTGAACCTGACTATGCAAAATTCATTGATGAGATAGAAATCATAATTCCAGATAAGGGGTTTGATAAAAAACGTGTTATTAATGATAATGGCTTACATGTTGAATTCTATTATTCAGGAGGACATACAGGATGCTCTTCCTACGCATATTTTCCAAAAGAGAAGGTTCTATTTACAGGTGATGAAATTGCAGCTGGATTCTGGCCATTTATCAGTGATCCTACCGGTGATCCTGAAAAGTGGATAAAATCATTTGAATATATGTTAACCCTTGAAATTGAAGCTGTTGTGCCCGGACATGGTCCCATAGTAAAAAAAAATTATATAAAAGAGGAATTATCCTTTTTGAATAATCTCAAGGAAGCTGTTCTTAAAGCAATTTCCGAAGGTAAAGAACCAAAAGAAATAGATGTACCAAAATCAGCTTATGAACCCGCAGAGGATTGGCAAATTCCACGAGCATTAGAATTTTTACACAAATACTATTCTAACTACAAGATCTAATATACTTTCTATTACTAATTTCAATAAAAAAAAGATATTTTAATCTAAATTTTTGATGATTTCATCCAGATGCGTAATCTGAAAACCCTAATATCTTCCCACAGAAAGGACAATGCCACATCCGAGTGCTATAACTATTACTCTCACCTAAAAAACATCTAGACCGTTTTTGACCCTTTTTGTTTATTTCTACTATAAAAAAATCATAAATGTGAAGTTCTTTTTCGCAATATGGGCATCTAGGGTTTACTCGTGGTGATAAAGTCAAATCAAATCCACATTTCGGACAGATTTTTTCATCAATATCTACATATCTTCCACATTCCTCACAACCTTTAAAAAAAAGCATAATTCACTCAATTTACTTTATTAATTATTGAATTTCGAATTATTACAATTAATTATTAAGTTATTCCAGTTTATATAGATTTTATAAGTTCTATGCCAAGTATGTGATAAGGGTCTAAAAAAACAACCATAAATATTTTTATAGAATAGACTTCTTAATATAATAAGCAAATCCTTGAATATCAATTATATTCAATATAGCGCTTATAAATAAAAAAATTGTAATTCGAAAAAAGAAATTACAAGAGGAAAAGCAATGAATAAGATCACCCCTATTTTAATATTAATATTCGCTTCTCTAATACCTTTATTATTTACAGCAACAATTCCCTATGCATTACCTACAAGATTACATCTTGATGCACGTAAATCAACAGAGCATAGTTGGGATTGGGAAGTAAAACTATACACGATAACTTTAAGAGAAGGATCTCAGTACACAATTGATGTAGATATTAGTGACTTTTGGGGTATGGATGTATCATTAAGAATAGGAGAATCACCCTATATGATAAAAGGATTTTCAGTTGATAGTGGTGGATATACTGGGGCGACTATGCATTTTACAGCATCTAAAACTGGAGATTACTATATTCAAGTTAAAAGTAATTCAGGATCGGGGTTTTATGACATAATAGTAGAATCAGGAACAACAGATCCCGCTACAGGACCAACCGATGATTTTTTTGATGTTTCATATTTATTGGTTCTCATATTGCCTAGTATATTTATTTTAGCAGTTGGATTAATCATCTTGAAAAAACGACCATTATTAAGAAAAAAGAGGCAATTTATTAGTGTTTATCAGAAAGTAGAAAATGAAAAGAAAGATGTTTCAGTTAAAAAAGAAGAGTTGATGATTTGCTCATACTGTGGAAGTGAAATTAATAAAAACCTAAAAAACTGCCCACAATGTAATACATCTCTATAATAAAATAATCTTTCATTATCTTTTTTTATTAAAAGTAAATGTCATTTAAATATATTATTCTGATAAATTCATCAGTAAAATCTCTCACATTATTTCTTTGCTAAATATATTAAGAGAATCCTCTAGATCAGGGCTTTCTACTACGATAACCATTTTTTTGACACCTAAATTTTCAATTTCGTTTATTTTTTCTTGAATAACTTCAGGATTGCCTATGAATAGGTATTTCATTTGGGATTTTAAGATTTTTCTTTCTCTTCTTAAACTTTCAAGCCTTTCCTGACTGCTTATTGTTGTTACATTAGTGAAAAGAGAGATCTCGAACTCCGAAGGATCACGGTTATATTTTTTTAGTTTTTCATTAATTGCAGAAATACTATCTCTCATTACTTTTTGGCTTGAAAGAGTAAAGTAAGGTAAGTTTATTCCATCTACTTCTCTACAAGCAATATCGATCATTCTCTTACCATTTGTTCCTATAACGATTTGAGGGTAAGGTTTCTGAATAGATTTAGGAAAATTCCGATGTTTCTCTAGTTTCCAAAACTTTCCTTCAAAGTTAGTTTCATCTTCAGTAAATATCTTTTTAAGGATAGTCAGTGATTCCTCTAACTCATCAACCCTTCTTTTTGGTGTATGAAATGGGTAACCATATGCTTTATATTCTTCCTCATACCACCCCGCTCCTAACCACATCAAAATTCGACCATTAGATATATGATCCAAAGTCAATATCATTTTAGCTAAATAAGCTGGATTACGAAATGAATTACACAATACAATTTGACCCAATTTTATTCTGTTTGTTTCTATTGCCAAAGCAGCCAATAGTGTCATAGCCTCTAAATAGGGTTCTTTTTTTTCTTGAGTGTCATCAAAACCTAATAAATGGTCAGTTATATGAACAGATTCAAACCCTAACCCTTCAATTTTTACTGTTAAATCTCTAATTTCAGGATATGTACGAGTCGAACGATTTCGTACACAATAACCAAATCTCATAGGCTTCATAAAAAGCTTGCTATAATAAGTTTTATGTTTTTGTGAGTACAGAAACGAATATATGTAGTAACCTGAAGAAAATCCAGATAGATGGAGAAAATATAACTGTAGAATTCGATGGAAAAAATGTCCAATTTGTAATACACATCTTTTAGTTAGAAAATAATTTTTTTTTTTAAAATTGTGTATTCATTTTTGTTATATACATTAGTAAAAAGCTTCACAAAATATACTTAGTCTACTTCTTCTCACAATATTCATCATTTTTTAATTTGCAATACACACTTCGATCCACAACATTTAAATATGATAATACACACTTTATGATCAGAGAATAAAAAATTATACACACTCAAAAAAAAAAATAAAAAATAAAAAAAAATGGTGGAAAAAAAGATGGAAAATAGTTATGAAAACTTCAAGAATTTTAAAGCCAAAATTGATGCCGCAAGTGCGAGTATCTGTAAAATCTATTATTAATTAATATTTTTTTTTTTTTTTAAAAATTCATGTTCACGAAAAGAAATAATCAATCAAAAAAATTAGTCAGAATTAAAAATTAAAAAAAAATCAATAAAAAATTGGAGGAAAAAAAAAATGAAAAGAACAGAAAGGATAAAAAATGGAAATGAGTATTTTAAGGCTTTTAAAGCTAAAATAGATGCTCAAATTCGTCCTAAATTATACTTTTAATTATTTTTTTTTATATTATAAAATCACGTTCACAAAAAGAAATAAGTAATCAAAAAAAATCAATAAAAAAATTGGAGGAAAAAAAAATGAAAAGAACAGAAAGGATAAATATTTCAGTCGATCCTGAGATGAGTGATGAATGGCGTGATTGGGCTGATGGATTAGGCGCTTCGGTTTCAGAGTTGGTTCGAAAATCAATGAAATTTGTTAAAAACAACATAGGTGATTTAGCAAAATTAGAACAATTGGGGCACAAATTGGAGATAATGGGAGAAGATATAGAAAAAGCGGTAAAAGACTCAGGTATAGAGGAGATAGGTGAAAAAATTGAAGAGCAATTTGAAGGGAAATTTGGAAAAAAGAAAGGTAAACCAAAAAATAAGATAACAATTATTCTCAACCCTGATAAAAAAGAAAGGATAAAAAAGAGAGTGAGTGGATTAATCAAACTACATAATAGTTTGCCAATTGAAAAATTAGCCCAAGCAATAGATAAATCGAATGAAGAAGCAGAGAACTTAGTTTATGAGTTGGTAGCGAATGGAATTAAGGGCACACTTAATGGGGCTGTGTTCAAATTCACGGATACTTTAGAAGAAGTCATTTCAAAGCTGAATGAGTTAATTGACGAAATGTAAAGAAATGAGATATTTTTATTGCTGTAATTCTTAAGTAATAAACTTGATAATTATAAAGACTCCAATGGCTATTAAAAGAACTGAAACTATTATAATTATTATCATTCCAGTAAGCGCTAATTCTACAATCCATACTTCCCATTCCATTATTACGAGGAAAATTAGCAAAAGACCAACTGCAATCATAAATAACCCAACCACAATTAAAATTACGCTTAATTTCATACTTTTTTTCATGATTGTTCACTTCCTCTATAATTACTAGAATAATAGAATAATAAAATTAATGAAAAAATATCAATAGGAAAATTATATAATCCAATTCTTCAAAGAAATATTTCAATTCTTTTTAGAGTAAAATTATCAAAAATATAATATATCCCATTTTATACTTGTGTTATTTTTTAGTCTTTTTTAATCTAGGAATCCATCTAGGCACATTTTTACAATAACTCTCCCATTCTTGTCCAAATCTTCTTTTCAAATCGGATTCCTCAACATATACAGTAAATAGATGTATAGCAAAAATTAATATCGGGAGAATAAGAAACATTGCTATAAGATCTAAGAGAAATCCAATACTTGTAAAAAAAAGAAATTGCCCCTCCATCATAGGGTTCCTCACAATTCCATATGGTCCACAAGTTACAAGTTTTTTAGTAGGTTCAGAAAAACCAGTAGTTCCTTTGCCCATCTTAAATTGAAGCCAACTAGTCCAAAAAATAAGAATTATACCGAAAGTAATTAATATTAAGCCAAATATTTTGAGTGGAAAGAAAAATAAATTAGGAAATTTTAATATATTATCAAGCCATGTTGTAAAGAAAATAACTAAAAAATACTCGCAAATTACACCGATATAATGCGCTATTGTTAGTAATCTTTTCTTATAAATGTTTATTTTCTTCACTACTTTACAAGATTATTTAATTGAATTATATTATTAGTAATTCTCATTTTATTAATTCAAAAAATCGGTTATTTCTGTGGGAAGCCAAGACAACTTTCCCTTAATGAAATGTCCAATTTCAACTCAAGAAGGTGGAAGAATTCCAGGATATAATCTATTCTTTCTAATTGGCATTCTCTCCATTGTAGTAATCCTTATAAGCAAAAAACTAAAGAAATCCTAAAAACTAATCATCTAATTTTCTTTGATCTGAAGTTTTATTGAGTTCATTGTTTTTATTTAGTTTTTTCAAAGGAATTTTCATTGAAATCAGACTCTGAATTTACCATTCCGGAAATAAGGTAATTTATGATTTGTTTTTACACTAGATATAGAGATTTTTTTTATATATATCTGATTTTATATAGTTTTAAATTATTTGATCAAAATATTAATTAAAGGAAGTGATTATTCTGATAATTGAAGGAGAAGAAACCTTTTTTGGAGAAATTATTGAGACTTCGGTGAAGGTTTATATACCTACATTCCTTCTATTATCTTAATAAAGTTAATCGGAATTAATAAAGAGGGCAAAATGACAATAATTTTTAAATTTATAGATGTTTTTTCGATAAATTTTGTAATATCAATTATCGGTACTTTTTTTTCAATTTTAGCAAATTTTTTTATTTATTATTCAGGGAAGAAACAATCAGAAAGAATTAATTTCTCAAAATTGCTCATATATGGAGGTATAATAAACATAATTCTAGAACTTTTGAGATATTTTATACCTGATATAGCGTTATCTGGGCCTTATCAAGCATCAGAAGGTAGAACTTTATTATATTACACTATTTTTCAAACGGCATTATTTGGTATACCCCCTATTCTAACATTAGGAGTTTTTTTTATAATCATAGGTAGAAAGAACGGTGAAGAGTTTAAAGTTTATATTCTAAAAGGAGGAATTTTTAATACGGTTAGTCTCACTCTCTCTGCTGTATCGGCATTACTTATTGAAATTATGTTTACATTATGGATAATGGGGATTACTACAATTTCTACAGTAACTTTTCTTGTACCTATTCTAATTATTTCTTGGAGCGGATTTGTTCTAGGTGTCCTTTTTTTCATTTTTCTTATACTTCATGGTCGAAAGTTTGATGATAAGTATTTAAAATATGCCGGAATCTTGTTTTTGGTTAATACTATTATTAATATTTTATTAATTCCCATCATCATTAATCTTATTACTTTTAACCCATAATTGATTTTATCAATTCATATCCTAAAATTTCTAATAACTTACTTTTTTAGAGGGGGCACCACGGGGGAGGCAGAAATATTAATTTTAGTGTGGTTTAAATAAAAGATCCCAATCTCTAATTGCACCAACCAAATTATAGATTTGAGTTTGTAAATTAATCGGAATAGCAAATTCATGAAAATATAAATATGGGTTAAGCGAAAATATTGGTAAAATTTTCCTTCCATTCTTAGGAAGCCATCGTGTTTCGGTAATATTGTTATAGATTATCTTTTTTTCATTATTAAATTTAAAACATAAGCGATTAGAAGACAAAAAAATTCTAATTGATTGAGGTTCCAGACCTTTAGGCTTAATAATTCTGAACTGTAAATGAAATTGAATATAATGACCTTTCGTTAATTTTACAATGAATCTATCGTGCATTAGACCTCTAATAATTGGATATGTAATACTGATAAAGATATAAATTATTAGAAATCTTATAGCAAAAATTTTGAGACTAAAATCTTCTATATAAATTATACTTAGATATGAAATTAGGAAAAGTAGTATTGATAAACTATTAAATAAAAAGAAACTCACACTAATCTTGTTTTTCTTCTTTAGTTCAAAACCCATGTTATTTATCTCATATTTCAAATACCGAATTAAACTTGGAGAAAATCTTATAAAACTTAAAACGAAAAAATGAAATAAAAGATATAGAATAAAAAAACTCCATGCTGTAATTTGATCTATTATAACTAAATTATATGGAAGATTAGTACTCATAAAAAAGGTTTGATAAATGAAGATAAAATAGATTAAATATGCTCCTGCCATGGAAATTAAAGAAAGATAAACTTTTATAGAATTTCTTATGTATTCTTTTCTTATTACTTGTAAAGATTTTAAAGTGTTTTCATTATTTTCAAAATTTAATATACTTTTCTGAGCTTTATCACTCATGATTACTTTTTTCTCTCCACTGCTGGAATTCTTTTTTTTGTTCTTGAGGCGATACCCAAAATTTTTGGATAATTTCTTTATATACTTTTAAATCGGGATAATCTTTTTCATTTAATTCTACAATATGAAATTTTGGATTCTTTTTACGGATCTTAATATATTTCTGGTCTTCTAAATATTCAAATGCGTGCAATAACTTTTCAAATCTATCTAAATTTAAACATTTTTGAATGTCTGATTTATTAATTATATTTTCTGAATTCTCCAGTTTAGCTAAACCTAATAAAACTTGTCCTCCTCGAAGTGACATTAAATTTGATATTTTAACAAATATATTACAAATTGATCTCAAAATTTTATTGAAATCATTATAAAATTCCACTTTTTCCTCTCCCTTCAACTGAAAAGTTCCTTTAAAATTATCCAATTGATATTTTTCAATGAAGTATTCGATGGAAATTGTCATTATAAGATTAATTTTAGATTAGTACCTAAAAAACTTTATGAATGAAAATAGAACTTTATGAATGAAAATAGAATAATTAGTATTTAAATTATATTTCAAAATTTTTGTAATGGTTTACAACTAATACCTTTTACTATACATATTTTCTGTAAATATCATTTAAATTAAGTAATTGATTTGTTTAATAAAATCAATACACTTACAACAAAAATGAATATACCATACCTAATATTTAACTTTATAGAATATATTATTGTCCTTCCAATTATTTTCACTATATTTGTAAAATATTTAGCGGAGAGAAAAGGGTGGGATAGTCCATATGAAAAAACTTATAGTTTTGTATCTATTTGGAGCATATTTTATTTTAC
>JAUWHL010000137.1 GCA_030605895.1 Promethearchaeota archaeon
ACTACAGTAGTGTGCCCTTCTGAATCACGAAAAAATTTGTGAGAACCTTTTTGCCTGATCTCTTTAAATCCACGTTTTTTAAGAATTTTGATTAATTTGTCAGGAGTAATAGGATTAAGTTTCTTCAAAGAAAACCTCCACTTTATGAAATCCTATAAATTTAATAGTCTTATTTAATCGATCTTTATCAACTTCAAGATATAATTCTATAGCCTCAATAATTCTTTTATTTAATTCATCTAAAGATTTCGCTTGTGTATGACAGCCCGGTAAATCAGGAACACTGCCAATATAAAATCCATCCTCATCCTGTTCTATGACAATATTAAATTCTTTTTTCATTAGGTTCCCTTTTATTTAATTTTAAACCTTAAAACTAATCTATTTTAATCATCTAATAGTAATAGTGCTTAATATTTTTATTTGTTAATTCTATTATTTTTTACTTAGGTCAATTAGGAATTAAAAAAGTAAAATTCTTTTAATTCATATACTATTAATAAAATTTTATTTGATCAGATTAATAATAAAGGTTTAAAATATCAAAGGGTTGAAAAATGGAAGAATTACTTAATATTGCTAAAAATGCGTTCCCACCTGTATCAGGATCTGAAAAAGTAAAGGGAATTCAAGAAGAGGTTGAAATTTTATGGGATAATTGGGGAATCCCACATGTTTATGCAAAATCATTAGATGATGCGTATTTTGCTCAGGGGTATCTTCATTCACGACATAGATTGTGGCAAATGGAAACGTTTAGACGTTTAATATCTGGTGAATTATCAGAACTAACGGGAGAAGCAACACTTTTGAGTGATAAATATTATAGAACACTTGGATTACATCGGTTAGCAAAAAAATGTGTATCAAATTTAGAAAAGAATAAAAAATCAGAAGAATATCATTGGATAAATGCTTATGTAAATGGTGTAAACGTGGGTATAAAAGAAGCTGAGAAAAATCCCCCAATTGAATTTTCAATCTTAAATATTAAACCCCGTGAATGGTTAATTGAAGATTCCTTTAAAATAATTAGTATGATTGAATGGAATTTAAGTAGTTGGAACTTTCCTTTAGAAGTAATCCGTGAACATTTAATAATTAAATTAGGACTTGCAAAAGCTAAACAGTTCATACCTTTTTTTTCAGAGACATACGTCAAGGGATCTATGGGTAGTAATGCGTGGGCTGTTAGTCCCAATAAATCTGAATCTGGAGCAGTATTATTAGCAAACGATCCACATCTTGCTCTTACACATCCGGCATTATGGTTTTTAATACATCTAAATTGTCCAGAATTAAATGTAATAGGGACTTCGCTTCCGTGATTACCTATGATTGTTATAGGGCATAATGAAAATATAGCTTGGGGTTTAACCAATGTAACTGCCGATACAATAGACTTATTTGAATTGGAGGTAAATCCCGAGAATCAAAACCAATATAAATATAATGGAGATTGGATAGATTTTGAAGTTATTGAAGAACAAATAACAGTACAAAATAAATCTGAACCAATAGTGCATAAGGTTTTAATATCGAAATTTGGTCCAGTTGTGGAATATTTTGATAAGAATCAAAGATATTACAAGTTTAATCTCCCAGGTAAATATGCATTACAGTGGTCAAGTTTTAAACCAGAACTCCAGAACACTATAACTGGCTTTGTAAAGATAAATAAAGCTTTTAATTGGGAGAGTTTCAGAGATGGAATAAAGCATTTAACCATTAATCCTCAAAACTTTATTTATGGTGACGTAAAAGGGAATATTGGCCATCAACATGGTGGCAGAATTCCTATAAGAAACTATGGAGATGGTGCTACGATAACTCCTGGTACAGATGAAAAATTTAATTGGAAGAGTTTATCATCCTTTGATCAATTATTCGCACTCTATAATCCTAAGGATAGTTTTGTTTATACCGCGAATTTTAATGAAGATAAGGCTCCAAATGGACTATTGATAGCACAAGATAGGATAGAACCTTACAGACAAATTAGATTAAAAAAGCTAATGCAATCAAAAGAAAAATTCTCAATCGAAGATTTTAAGAAATTTCAACTTGATAGATACACTGAAGAAGCTGCCGAATTATTACCCATTATGTTAAAACATCTAAAATCTGCCAAAAAATCAGGGGAATACTCGAATTTTATATCAATTCTTGAAGAATGGGATTACCATTTAACTAAAAATAGTATTGCTGGAACCATTTTTAAAATATGGCATCAAGAGACACTAGAATTCATTCTAACACCTTTAGTTGGTGTAGAAATACTGAAATTGTTTTATGAGAGTCGTCCCTTTAATCTAAAGAGAATTATCGACTCATACCATGAAGATGTAGATGAACTAGAAGATATACTGCTTAATTCATTTAAAAATACAATTGATTTTCTAACAGACAAATTATCATCTGATTATAAAAAATGGCAGTGGGGTAATCTACATAAACTTACTCTTACTCATCCATTTTCGCTTGTTAATAAAGATGCCAAGGTATTAAATGCAGGACCTTTTAAACTTGGTGGAGATGGAAATACACTTAATAATGGATCTTATGATCGCTTAAGCAATTATAATGTTATTGTAGGACCTTCTTATCGCCAAATACACGACTTATCCAATTGGGATAAATCAATTGGTGCTTTACCGGGAGGACAATCAGGTTTACCGTTCCATAAACATTACAAAGATTTAATAAAATTATGGGTAAAAGGCACTTATATTCCCTATTTATTTAGCCGAAAAGCGATTTCAGATAACTTAGAAGGAATTTTCAAATTAATACCAATATAAAAAAAAAATTAAATAAATAAAAATAATTTAATTTATCTTTTTTATGAAACGGACATTTTAAATAGTGTTCTTAGGCTCAAACTCATGATATATTGCTGGATTTGTCTCGAACCACCGAGAATTTCCTGAATTCGTGAAATATTCATGTAATCATGCATTAACGTATTATCACATAATCCAGCACCCCCCATAAGGTTAGCAGATTCATAACATACTTCTTTTGAGAGAGCTGTAGCTTGATATTTAAACTGAGAGGCACTTGCTACCATCGCTTGAGAAATATTGCGCGGTATATTTCCTTCAAATTTGATAAACTTCTCATCGAAGCTTTCACAAAACTTTAAAAGCCCAATTGTTAAATTCGTTGTTTTCGCCCATAAATCTGCCAATAGGAATCCAACTCCTTGAAACTTAAGGATTTCTTGTTGAAACTGTATTCTTAAATTTGCATAAATTACAGCATGCGAAAGAGCTCCCCAGCATTGTGAAATAGCTCCACAAGCAATTGCGATTCTTTCGGGTACTAGTCCTTCAAAGAGATATTCTCGTCCTTTCCCGATTCCTCCAAGTACATATTCTTTTGGCACTCGTAGATTTTCTAATTTTTCTTTTCCTATAAAAACCTTGGGAGTCCATGGTATTCCAACTCGTTCACAACTCCATCCTTCCCACTCAGTGTTTATTAAGAATTGCGCCATCATATTACCTTTATTTTGTTCAGCTGTTGCATAAGCAACTACCCATTTGGATTTTGGAGCGTTAGTATTAAATACCTTAGTACCATTTAATATAAAACTACCATCCTCCTGTTCTTCGCATATGGTTAACATATGAACCGCATCTGAACCTCTTTCTGGCTCAGTAATAAGAATTGCACCTGGTGTTTTTCCAGTCACTAACTCTTTCAAAGCATCAAGCCTTTCAGGGATATTCTCATGATGCTCATGAATTGGATTAATTGCTAAAACTGTCGCCCCACCTGCCATAGAAAATTGAGGATCAAAACTATCGATTGCAATTGTTCGCATTAAATCAGCAGTTAATCCCCACTCAGGATAATTTAGATCAACCTCTTTAAACGCATGTTGTCGAGTGATGTATCCTTCCGCTCCAAATGCAGGAATCCAGGCATATGCATCTTCGTCTGATCTGTGTGTAATTTCGTTTTTCTTCTCAAATCTTAAACAAAAACGCTGAACTTTCCGTAAGAAATTAAATTCTTCCTGAGACAAAATTGCTGTTAAATTATTGTTAATAAAGGCATATCTATTCTTAAGACATAATTTATCCAAAATCTCGTCATTAATTACTTGGGTATCAAATTTTTGCTTTTCAGTCATTTTTATTCATCACTTTATTTGATTAATATAATTCTTATTTTTTCAAAATAGAATTTTATTTTAAATATAACTTAATATTCCATAATAAGGTTTGTTCAAATTCTATAAATAACTTTATTTTCAAGAAGCTGAAAAAAAATATAATTGAAAAGAAATTTTATTAAAATTATAGAATATAATAATGGAAGTATATTAAAATGAAAAAACGATTTGAAACTCAAGTAATTAATGATGAGATTCTTGAAAAATTAAATCTTGTCAATAGGTATAATTTTCTTAATGAAAATCTATCTCCAATTCTTACTGAAAATCAGTTCGCCTTTCTTAAAGAAGTTCAAGGCTTTTGCCTAAAATTCGAAGAAGAGAATGATATAACCCATGGACCGAATGAAGATATATACAATTGGTATCCTGCTTTTGGAAACCAAGGTTATATCACTCGTCAATATGATTATAACTGCATTGATTTGAACTATAAAGAATGTGGAATGGCTATGGATTTTATGAGAATATTAGCACTTGACTTTTTTGATCCTCAATTTACTATGGGAAGCGGCGCTACGGTTATTTGTATTAATCCCATTCATGACCATCATGAAAATATTCCCGTAAGGCTTAATGCATTAAAGGAGTTAGTGACTGGACAAACTACTGGTTGTTTATTGATTACAGAACCTGAAAGGGGATCTGATGCAGTTCATATGTTAACAACCTGTGATGAGCAGGAAGATGGAAGCTTTATCTTAAATGGAACAAAGATTTTTAATACTAACGCTCCTAAATCAAAGTGGGCAGTCGGGTATGCTACCGCAGAGAAAAACAATGGTAACTTAATGGGACAGTTTCTTATCAACACATCATGGGATGGATGGAATTGTGAACGTATTGGTATCCCATGGGTCTCAAAATTATACCTTGGCAAGGAAAAATTAGAAAATCTACGAGTTCCAAAGGAATACGTGCTTGGTGGTATTGGTAAAGGAAGAGAGCATCTTTTTGAGGGATTGATCCCTGAGAGGATCTCAATTGCAGTGAGAGGTGTAAGTGAATGTTGGGGTGCATTAGCACATGCAATTATTTATGCTAACATGAGAAAGCAATTTGATAAGGAGATTCTGCTCTTCCAAGGAGTAGGATTTACATTAACCGATCTTTGGGCAAAAACAACGGCACTTACCCATGGAATTTTAAAATTCTGTGAAATGTATGATGAAAAAATGCTAAAATATGAAGGGAAATTGCCTGAAAACATATCGCGAGCAATGGTTGCCTTAGGAAGTCAATATAAATACAATTGTGCTTTGCTTTCTAAAAATGTATGTTATGAAGCTGCTAACATTATGGGAGGCGCAGGTCTATGTGATAATACATTGATGCAAGACTATATAAATATTTCACGAATTCAAGAAATTATTGGGGGTTCGAGACAAATACAACAATTTATTATGTCAAGAAACTTAAGAAATCAATTTAAAAGTTTATAAAGATCGAATAAGAAATCAGAATAAATAAATAGAACAAAATAAAGGTTTTTAATTTAGATATCCGAATGTTTTATTCTTCTTTTTTTCTCATCATTTCCCCTATTTCATTTTCGGACACACTCTAATTTTTTCTTTGATGGCTTTTATCTTTTTCTTTATTTCGCAATTAACGCAAATTAGTTTAAATATTTGTTAATAAGAAAAAAAATATATAATCGACATGGTAATAATATATTAAAGTTTTTTTTTTAAGGTGAATTCAATGAATCGAAAAAAAATTTCATTAATTTTTGGATTTTTAATAGTTTTTGGATTAGTAATTAATACAGAAAATTCATACGGCATTACGAGAGAAGTTTATACTTACACTTATGGAGTTGACGATAGTTATGTTTACTTAAATAAACCTGATTCTAATTATGGACTGCTACCTGTACTTTGGGTAGAGAATATTAATGGTATTCAATGTGAAAGTTATATACGATTTGATACTTCTAATAGAACAAGTAATTGGATAAAAGCAGAAGTCTCATTATCATTATATCGTGCTTCAGAAGATACTGATTTAACTGTGTGTTTAATTAACGAATCTTGGGAAGTGTTGGGGATCACATGGAACAATAAACCAAAACATGAGAACATAATTTCAACTTTCAGTATTAGTAAAGATCAACAAACAACTCAAAAACGTGTCTACATTGATGTTTCAAATTATATACAAGGAAATAACCTTTCTTTATGTCTTTATGCAGATAATGGAGGAAACGTAACCTTTCATTCAACTAATCCTATAGATATTCCGAGTTTATTGTATGAACCAAAAATTGTCTGGACATCTTTAGAAGAAGCTGAAATAAATGTTATTGCTCCAATAAGTTCAGACGTCCCTAATATGGGAGGTCAACTTTCAATAAACTGGACCTCTATAGGATCTATTGAAAATGTTGAAATAGAGTTATATAAAGGTTTAAATTCTGAAGATATGATTACTTATCTAACAGAAAACGACGGATTTTATATTTGGGAATTACCTGATAGAGGTTATAATGAGGGTAATGACTATCGCATTAAAATAACTGATGGTTATGATGATAATGTCTTTGGGTTTAGTGAATATTTTTCCATAACTGAACACGGCGGTGTGAGAAGTGACATAACAATCCCAATCGAAATAACTTGTATTATACTTATTATGGCGATATCTATAATCTCACTTGGATATTCTCTCTTATCAAAACTAAAAAAAATTCACAATTAGATAAGTTATGAGTGGAAAGACAAAACATTTTTTATTTTTTTTTTGCGGGTTCCTTATTGATGTATCCATATTAATTCTAATCCCTAGTGATCATCTTAGTAAATTCAACCCTTTAGTAAATCAATGGATGGTTCGAGACAAATACAACAAATTATTATGTCAAGAAACTTAAAAAAATAAATAGAATAAAACAAAATAAAAGATTTATAATTGAATGTTATGGTGATTTATTCCTCTTCCTCTTCTTCTCCCGTAAGTTCCTCTACTTTATTTTCGAGTTCTTCAATTTTTTGCTCAAGAGCTTTGATCTTTTCATTAGTTTTGCACGTAGCGCAGCCATCATCTTGAGAACATATTTCTAAAGT
>JAUWHL010000308.1 GCA_030605895.1 Promethearchaeota archaeon
ATATATGAAGAATACAAAATTCTTGCTGATTTATCTGGAGGTTTAGTTGCGACTTTACCATTTGAAGGTTCATTCTTTTCTGAAGAAGTAGGAGATCTTGCTATGAAATATTTAAAAAGGAATCCAAGAGTTAAACCTGAAAATATATATCGTTGTTTTCGAGGAATAGAAGCCTTATTAGTTTCCGACCTAGCTGGTCTAATGCAGGTTGCAGGTCTACATGGTGGTGGATCACCCCAAATGGAAACAATAACCATGATGATGCGATATGATACTGAAAAGTTAAAAAATATAGCGAAATACCTTTTTGGGATTAAATCAAAGCTAAAAAGATATGAGAGACCTTCTGTAACTCCTCGAAAAATGCTAGAAAAATTTGGAAAAGCAATGCAAAAGAAGAAAAAAGAATAATTTTATTTTTTAATTTTTATTTTGAAAACTAAAAATCTTGCTCACATTACACATAAAACAAACATTTGTGTTTCTGAGAGCGAATCAATATTAATTTCTTTTTGTTCAGTTATGAATTTAGTTATTGGGATTCCATTATCAAAAATTTCGTTAAATTTATCATCGAATATTTGGTATATGCTTTTATTCCGGGAGATATAGGTCCCAATTAAAATATTTGTGGGATCAAAGCTTGGTTGAATAAGTTCATTATCGGTTAAACTGAAATTACTAAATGCTTCATCTGTAACATGAATCTCTAATTTTTCAAACTCCATATTGTATGGCTCAACATGATTAGTGAGAAGTGTAAATTCAATACTGCTTAAGAGATCTTTAGCAACCTCAGAATTGAAGATAACTTGCACGCTTATATTTCTTAGATTTTCTTTAATCCTATTCATGCCGGCTCGCATAGAAGTTCTCTCATCATCAGGGATATTTTGGAAACTATCCTCATGGATCATGGTAACTAAAGGGTTTTCATATCTGATACCTATCGCAATTTTACATTCACTTTGGGCTAAGAACTGATGATACGAGTCATCAAAATTACTAACACTATATTTGATAAATTCAACTGGTTCTTGAACTACTTGCTGATCTAATTTATATTTTCTAGTAAAATCTTCAATTGCAGATTCACACTTCTCTCTTTTTTCATTGAACTGACTTCTAAGGTCTTCAATTCGTTTTTGGATTAAATTTTGCCATAATGTCATTATTGGAGTAGCAATGTGAATTTTCATTGGTCTATCATAAATTTGTACAAGTTCTAGATCACTTAATACCGAGCAGATTTTATACCCTCTTTTTAATGAGAGATTAAACTGATTACATACTTCTTTTAAATTATCTATTCTTTTATTTAATAGGAGATAGTGGTATATCCTTTCAATACCTTTTTCTATGATGCCAATTGAATCGAACAATTGGCTAAGAGGCAAATATTCGATATCTTCCATTTTATCACCTATTTACTTATTCGGTCTAATGAAAGTTCAGTAAGAACTTTAAAGGCGTCATCTACATTGGCATTTTCTTTGGCGGAAATTTCTACAAAACTAGCCATATCATTTTTTTCAGCGATTTGTATCCCATAATCTCTTTGAACTTGCCGTTGAGATTTTTCAAGATCTAATTTTGAACCGACAAGCATAATTGGAATAGGACCGCCTTTCTGCTTAACAATAGTAATCCATTCTGAAATATTATCCAATGTAGAAGGCCTAGTAATATCATATAATAAAAATGCTGCATTTGCGCCAAGACAGTAAGTGGGTAATAAAAATCGGAAACGTTCTTCTCCTCCAACGTCCCATAATTGTAACTTAATTCGCTTATCGTTTAATTCGATCGTTTTTACATGAAAATCGACACCAATAGTTAATCTCTCACTTGGATTGAATATGTTATAACAATATCTTTTCGTAAAAGATGTTTTACCGACACTAGCATCCCCTAAAAGCAATATTTTGAATGTGTAATCATATGAAGCCAATTTTCATTACCCTACTAATCTTTTATTAAACCAGCTAATACTTTATTATAATATTAATTAAACCTTGAAGTAATTAGGTAATTAAATCAATTTAAGTATTTATATTATTATACCTCTGCAATATTACTTTAATGAATTTTAACTTTTTAAATATAGTAAAATTTTTTTTTTGTTTTAGTTTTAACACATACATTCTCTAATTCTTCATGAAACTGAATCTTAACATTCTTTAAATTAGATTAATTTATTTTCGATATGCTTAAACTTAAAACTTTGTGTATTATTATATATTAGGAGTAAATAAACCGAAGTTGTTCGAAGAATCTATGAAAAGTCATGAAAAAATAATCTTAGGTCTTTTTTTCGCTGACGAAGACAACCTTGTATTTGATCATATCAGATTTTCTGAGAATTTTACTGATATGAAAATAAATGACATAAAAATGCTCTCATATAAATTCCTAGGTCCTGTTTTCTTAACTGCTGCTACAAGTGAAGGAGAAAATTGGAGGATTGAGTTTATAGAAGCCTCTCTTTCTTTAAGGGATAGCATTATAGATGAAGTAGACGTTCTTCAATCATTTTTTACTCTTAATTCTTCTATGAATACCCAAGAAGGAACCACAAATCTCTTTGCATTAATTAGTACACCATATACTGAAGATATAAAATTAATCTCTGATGAGATTTCGAAATATATACATCCAAGCATTAATCAAAGTAACATTGTAAATGAATCAATTTTGGGTGAAAGATTTGATTTCAATAGGATGATAAATATTGAGCTAGAAAGGGGAATAAATCTTATTGAATATTCTCTAGGGTCTTCCAGGAAGGCTTATTGGAAAGAAGAGCAAAGATATTATTGTGTTGGATTAATTGAGAGGAAAACTGGAGAAAATTTAAGACTCTCAAACCTTTATACATTTGATAAGGATGATCCTCTAAGAAGGACATATTTAGATTATATCCCTTCTTATTATGTAATGTCAATTTTACCAGATTATTACGAACACTTGATAAGTGAAACACTACAAGTTTATGATAAGAAAGGAATATATCCAAATATTAGGATGATAAGATTAAGATATAGAGATAAAAAAGTAGTATATTTGGAAGAATATCTTTTTGAAAATGAAATTTCTAAAAGTTATGGAGTTATTTTAGTTCAACAATATGAAGAATCTGAAAAAAACAAAAAACTATCTTATTATAGAAAAAATTTACGACTTATTTTAGATAGAAACAAAGATATTAAAGAATCTCTTAATTTAATAAATTCTCATCTCATCTCTGAGAGATGGGGAACAATTTCAAATGAAGACCTAGATAAAATAGGATTGCTCCTTGATAAATCCGAGTAATTACAAAGTATAGAGTATTATAGAAATATGGAAAATGTAAACATTGAAGAAATTTACAAAATAGACAAGGAAAGATTATTAGGATATTATAATAGAATTAAAAATCAATTTAAATTTTTAGAACCCACTCAAATAATTGCTAAATTCTTAATTAATCGTTCAATCGGATCCAATGACGTCTTTGATACATTATTATATTTTAAGGATAAACTAGCAGATGGAAAAGAACTTTTGGATTTAGCTTTTGAATGGATTCGAGCTCAAAAAATTCGATTAGAATACAAAAAGTATCTAATTAGAGCACAATACCCTCACAATAATTTAAGTTTAGCTGTTGATGATTGTATTTTCAAATTTTTTCTTGAATATGATAAGTATATTAGGAATTTGCTTAAAGAAGATATTAGAGAGCATAATTTAAGTGTACTTTATGAAATATTTTTCAGTCCATATGAGTCTAAAAACCTTAATATTCAAGATATTTTAGAAAGACATATTGATAAAGTTCATACGCATCACCATGAAATGGAAAAAATAAATACGAATATTATAGTACTCCGCTCAGGTTTGTCAATAATAGTTGTAAAAGATTATGAGGATGTCCTCTTCGCAAGAAAAGAAGAAAAAATCAAGAAGGAACTTAAATTTAAGAAAACGACAACATATGAAATTGAACAAGAAAACAAATTTGAAGGTTTATTAATAGAAAGGTTGATTAAAACTTATTGTATTAGCAGTAAAGAAATCTCTGAGAAAGAAATCGAAAATGCTGTGTCTCAATTTCTCTCATCATATTTTAAATTTGGTGTCCTTTATACTTTCGATAGTTTTAAGGATTTGTTAATCCATAATTTAGCAGAGGATATTTTTTCAGGATTATCAGAAAAGCTCAAACAGGCTAATACCATGGAAAATATTAAATATTTAGCTTTAAATGTAATAACAATCTTTAGTAAAACGATTAAGTCAAAAAAACTTGATGGGATGGCGTGGAAAAAAGATTTAACTCCATTACTTAAGACATTTGCAGTTAAATTTATTAACAATTTATAAAGTAAAAAAAATAGGAGTAAAAGAGAGCTTATTTCATGCTTTTCTAAATAATTCTTTCATTTTTTCACATATTACGGGATTTAGTTCCTTTACAATATAGCATTTTATTTCCTTATATACTAAGGGATTTTTTAGAAGTTGTTCATGAGTATTCAAGAACCGTATTACAGACCACCGTACAGAATCGTCAGGATCATTTAATAATGGCAATATAAAATTTAGATAACTTGTATCACCCGCTTGTTCTAGTTTCAATACAGTTCGGGCTCTAGTAATAAAATCAGGATGATATAATTGAGGTACTAAAATATACTTTAGAGTGTTGTTTTTAACAAATTCCAAAATAAAATTGAATATATCGACTTTACAATTATGAATTTGTGTTGTTTCTTCGATAAACGAATCAAGTACGGGCTCTATCTTTTTTCCAAGTTTTAAAAGACTTTCAAAAGATATAAAAAAGTTCTCTGATAAATCAGTTGTTTCTAATGTTAGATTATCAATTAGTCTCTTAATAATTTTGTCGTCAATTTTCGAAATTTCTATAACATCCCAATTTCTATTGTCTTCTTCCTCCCAGATTTTATTATCCCTTAAATAACTCACTTAATCAACTTTAGATTTTTATTATTTGTTATTAAAAAAAAATAGGATTCGCCTTTTAATTGATTTATTATTAAAATACAAATAAAAAATAGTATGTTATTAAATTATCTCACAATTTAATAATAAGTAAATAAAAAATTAAGCCTTTAATATATTCACTATGTATCAAAATGGAAAAGAGATTTTGTCGTTCAAAAATAAACAAATTTTAAAAAATCAAAAAAACCTTGTAAAATTAAATCCAGTTGTTAATAAACGGTTTAAAATGTAATAAACTACTAATTATACCTTCAATAGGTTTGATACATTATTGTATAAAATATCTTGTTTTATTTCTTTTGAAACTCTAGGTAGTGTAAGAATCTTATCAATTTCAATTTGTAGCGAGGAAGTGACTGGGCTATCAGATCCAAATAGGATTTTTTTATGTCCAACTGTCTTAATTAAATTAT
>JAUWHL010000097.1 GCA_030605895.1 Promethearchaeota archaeon
TTTGTTCTTGGTTGCCTTTTGCCATCAACCCCCACACTAAAACCATTGCTGTACATGGAGAACTAGATAATAAGATAATTGCTACGACTAATTGCTCATATCCGGGTACAAAAATACGAGCCATAAGTAATCCAACAAAAGGTGCTATTAACCAATTGGATACAATTGTTAGAATTATTGGTTTAGGATTTTTTCCCAATTTTTTTAATTCTGAAACTTGGAGATTTAACATTGCAGGATACATCATTAGAAATAAACATATTCCGATTGGTATGGAAATCTGACCGATACTTAAAGTATTTATAGCTTGGCCTATTCCAGGAATAACTAGAGAAAAAATTATCCCAATAACTATACATAAACCAACCCAAAGTGGAAGAAACTTCTCAAAAAAGCTGATTGTTCTACCTTCTTCTTCACTCATAATATTTCAGATTCTTTTTATTATTGAAATAAAATTCAATAGTAATCTTAAATAACAAAATTTTTATTCAAATAAAAATTTATTGATTTGAATAAATTATTATAAATTTGTTTATCATTTATAAATATTGATTAATTGAAATTTTACCTTAAAAGTAGTGTTTCAAATGGATAGTGAGCATGAAGAGGAAATTAAAGCTAAACTGATTAAATGTGAAGATGTGGAAAACCCAGATCAGCATTTCAAAAAATTAAGAGAGTTAGGAGATCAATTAATTCAAAATCCCAGATATGATAATTTAAGTAACTTTCTAAATGCCTTAGCAAATAAGAAACGACTTATAATTATAAATATTCTAAAAGAGAAAGATAGGTGTGTGTGTGAACTAGAAGCAGTATTAGATGAGTCACAACCATCGATATCTCATCATCTAAAAACTCTTGAAAATGCTGGTTTAGTTAGAGGATGGAAAAAAGGTAAGTTCACGCATTACGATATTGTTAAAGAACAGATTTCATCTTATTTAGATTTATTAAATCAAGAATTAGTTTAATAAATATATTTCACCTTAAAATTAATAGTTTATAATTATTAAGTTTAAAAATCAATCTGATTTTTTTTATTGTAATTTTAAATTTTATTAAAATAATCTTAAAACCTAAAAGATAAAGTGAAAATTATGCCATTACAGGTACCTGATACTGAAGAATCAATGAATGAATGCAGAAAGTTCTGTGGGCCCTGTCCTTCATTCAAACCAAATAAACTCAATGAATTTGAGCCACATGCTCTCTTCTGTTCAAGAGGAAAATCAACTAAACCTAAAGATCAAGTAGAAAATAAGGGATGCAGTTGTTTCGGATGCGGGTTATTCTCAAAATATGAGTTAGAAAAGGGATATTTCTGTATGCCTTGGGAACAAAAATAAATAATCTTTCTTTTTTTTTCAATTATTTAAATTAATTAAGTTATTTGTGTATTAATTCAAGTCTTCAAATTATTTTTTAATGTTCTTCTTCCAAAATACGATTTTATAAATTTTACGGTTTTTGTCGGAGATCTAGTTATCGATAGCAATGCCTACCGCTAAATATATATTTGTTAAAAGTCATGTAATTTATGTTCATAAAACTAAGGAAGAATTAAAGGAAAATTGTAAATGAAAGAATTAAACGACATTCCGGAATTTTCGAAGTACTTTCAGGTAATTTCACCTTCAGAAATTAATATTGATAAGGAAGATATTTTCTATCGGGATAAATATAATGATATTATTAATTTTATCAAGGCTATGTTAACTAATCATGACGATCCTAATTTAAATGGTTATATAGAGCCAAGGGGCGCCATTTTAATTAATGTTAATCCTGGAACGGATATATTAGATTATTTACAACTAATAACTAAAAATTATTACTTGAATCTAATTGAATTTAATGATAAAGAAATTAATAAAGCTCCAAATCAATTTTTAAAAAGTTTTATCCCAATTATAGAAGCTTTTGGAAAAGAGGTTGAAAAAGAAGATGAAATGGAAATTGATACTAAAGAATCTGATGAAAACAACGAAAAAAGATTATTATTGATTAATCAACAAAAGGTATTTAAACAAAAATTTGAAGAGAAGAATTTATTAGAAATATTTTTGAGTGCCCGACAAAACAAGAGTTTTAATTTTAAGCTTATTAATGCCAATGTAATTTTGGTATGGATAAACTATGATATTCAAGATATCAACAGTATATCGGACAAACTATATACTACATTTGATCTTTTTATTAAAATCCCATTATTAAATAAAATCGAGCGAGAAACAGTATTAAAGGACTTTTTGGAAAAAAACAGTAAAATTGTATTTGATATTAATGAGATCGTAAATTACACTGAAAATTGGGAGGTTAAAGACATACTACAATTGTTAAAGGTTGGAATATTTAAACACTTTTTAAATTCAGAATTAAACGAAACAAGTAATGAAATTACGGATGTTTTAATTGATTTAATAGTATCAGGTGAATATATTCCTAATATTGTTCCTCCTGTTTCAAATAATAACTCAAAAGTAGAATTAAATGAAGATTATATTCAAAATAAGCAATTCATATCCCCTCAAGAGACCTTGGATATTGAGAATTATAAGGATGTAAGTGGAATTGTTAAAGGAATTCGTGAATCCCGTATATCAGACTTCATGTTAAATCAATTATACGAGAATGCGGTTTCTAAGAATTATACTGAGCTTGTATTGATCATTGATAAATTGGCTAAAAAAGAACCTTTGGAAGAAAATGAGATGAAATTAATTGCAAAATATCCATTCATCTTAAACGATTCTCCAAATATGGCACAAATAAACTTAGAAAAGGCTAAGAAAAGAGTAGATCTTATAAAGCAAGCATTTGGTAAGTAATATATTATAGGATGAGGTAAATTTGGCATCTCGAACCCGTTCAGATATGAAAAAGAATAACATCTCTTCATTGGAAAATAAAAGAGTATTTATCAGGAAAGTTATTTTAGAAAATTTTCTATCTTTCCAGAAGGATGAAGTCAATTTCGGGCAATCTAAATTCGTAATTATTGTAGGGCCAAATTGGAGTGGAAAAACCTCAATATTTCAAGCAATTAAATTTGCTTTAGGTAGT
>JAUWHL010000068.1 GCA_030605895.1 Promethearchaeota archaeon
ATTCCATATCCTAAAATTTGAATGAGTAAAATATGGTATGTTGATTTTCCAATCATAGAAATCGCTCGTGAAATTCGCCCTTCTGATTTTTGAGGGAGGAAATTTATTGCCAGTAAGACCAAAAATGCTGAATATGGTACAATTAAGAAATGATAATCACCTCTAAAAAGTGGGAGATCACCAACTCTAAATCTAAAGGCAAAAAATTGATGTGCAATACAAAATGCTAGACTAATTGGAAATAGTATCCACATAAATAAGTTTCGCTTTTCTGTAAGTTTATATCCAAAGGAAAACCACATCCCTAAACCAATACCTGGGAGAAGAAAGAAAACACTATTCGTTATAAGACTTAGGTAATGAACTTCTTCCCAAGATGTAATTTCTCCAATAAGGAAAAATATTATCAAATGCATTATGATTTCTACAACAAAACATGAGATCAAAGCCAAAACTGGGTTTTTCGTGAAAGCTTTATAAAGCAAAGGCATAATTAAAATAGCCCAGAAAATTACTGGAAGAAACCAATTACCTGGACCCCAAAACGGTAATATTCCTACAAATAAGTTTATAATGCCGTGATTTGGATAATATTGTCCATGGTACATAGCTGAAAGATCAAAACCATACATAAATAATCCTATAAAAGTTGATACAGCATATAATACGAGAAATGGGACAATATACCGTAAAATTTTGCTTTTAAAATAGCTCCAAGAATACAATTGTTTTAACGATAAATCTCCTTTTCTTTGAAATGAGAGGCCCATATTAAATCCCATTATCACTAAAAATACAGGGATAGAGATTCTCTCCCAAAGTGTGACACCCATCTCACTTTTTACTCCCCACGCTACCATATGATCAAAAATTACTAGAAAGATCATAACTGCTTTTAAGAAATCTACTTGGAAAAAATGGCCTTTACTTTCCTCTGAAATCTCTTTTTCTTCTAAAACTAATTCTATTTCAGTAGATTGTTTTTTATCTGTCATTTAAACCTAACTTTTTAATTTAAAGATTTTAAGTGAAATTAATATTATTTTATAAACGTGATTAGTAATATAATTAAAAAGGAGTCCAATTTTTACTTGTAAATATAATATAGATATAATTAATATTCTATTTCAATAAGTAAAATTCTATTAACTTAGGGGAATATTCTGTTTGTTTAAAAGTAGTTTCACAAAAAAATGAAGTTATTGGGAAACACCACAAAATACGCAGTATTTTGCTTCAGGTTTAGCTGGTGCTCCACATTGATTACATAATTCTGTATATCCTTCAGCGTTAAATTTAATATGAGGTGAAGAAGTATGAATAACTTCAATTTCGCTTAAATTTGTTCCACATTTCACACAATATTTAGGATTTCCTTTGACTTTTATGCCGCAGGAAGGACATTTCATAAGAATTCTTGTACCGCACTCCTGGCAAAAATCCCATTTTTTCTCAAATAATTTTCCGCATTTAGGACAAAACTTTACTTCTCCAGCAGTGTATTCTAATATTGTGGGAATAATCGCTAGAATAAATAAACCTCCAACAGGAATTATTGGAATCCAATATTCATCAGGATGAATAACATCTCCTATCATTAGAGCGGCCATTACAATACCAGTTATAAAAAATACAGCCCATACTCCAACAATACCAATTTTTTTCTTCCTTTCAGAATATGTATCGACAATTGTAGCCGCAATAGCTAATACTAGTACAACTCCAATAGGAATTATTGGAATCCAAAAATCATAAGGTGGAAAAACATTTCCAACTATAAGAGCTATCATTACAATGATGACAATCCCAAAAATAACCCATAATCCTATTGTTCCTATACTGAGCTTTTTTCTAATTTCATTCCAAGACATAGAATAACCTTTTTTTTTTATTTAAAAAAATCTAGTATTAAAACAAATATTTTCCTTTGGTATTAAATTAAATTGGAGTCCAATTTTTATAACTTCAAAATAGTGAAATGATGAGCTTTAGAGGTTAGATTTCTTTTAAATAAAATTAATTTAACTATAAATAAGATTAACTCCCTTAAAGTAAAGAGTCATATCACCTATATATTACCTATATTCATTGATTATTTAGAAAATTCCTAAATTTTTATATAACTGTTAAACTTATTATTTAGTTAAGCAGATTTAAAGAAGAGTGTTGAGACAATAAGAAAAGTGGATGCCGACAAAAAACAAACAATTCTAGAAAAGCAACTAAAGACATTAGGTCAAAAGATTAGAATTGACATATTAAAGAAATTAAAAAATACTCAAGCTCCAATATCATTTTCAAAGCTTCAGAAAGAAGTTTTAGGACATAATCTTTCTACTGTTAATTTATCTTTTCATTTAAACACATTAAAAAAGAGTGAATTAATCCAATCCTCTGATGAAGGATATTCTATTTCATTTTTAGGGGACCAAATAATCGATAAGATTTTATCTATTGAACAAATTCTTAAAAAGCAAAAAAATACTCAAATGATTCGAACCTCAAAATATTCTAAAGAGTTATTTGATATAAGCAAAATTGAGGAATATCTTGTTAATGAGGGAGAATTAGAGCGTTATTTAGCTAGACAAATTGCCCATGAAGTAGAGGAACGGCTTTCTAAAACAAACATAGAATATATGACAGCACCACTAATGCGTGAATATATTAATGCTGTTTTACTTGAAAATGGTTTAGAAGAGGTTAGACACAGATTAACTCGATTAGGAACGCCCCCCTATGAAGTATTTCAATTATTTGATTCCAAAGAACGGCAGTTCACACCTGAAGATTTTATAAAAAGACTAGGATCTGACGTTTCTGAACAATTTTTACTTTTAAATCTACTACCAAAAAATCTAGCTGATTTATACTTAACAGGAGAAATTGCTCTATTACATTTAAATTATTGGAGTTTAAGGCCATTAAGTTTGTATTTTAGTACTAAAACATTAACTGATTATCTTCTTAAAAAAAATTCACTTAATCACCAGAAAATTAAAAGTAGGACTGAATTAAATGAATTAATTGTTCATTTAATGGATCTTTTATACCAATTAAGCTATTTTTATTCTGAAGATTTACTTCTAGGAGATTTCAACACTCATTTTGTTTCTTTGTTTGATTTACCGAATAAGCAATTAATCAACTTTAATACATTAACCTCTCAATTAT
>JAUWHL010000150.1 GCA_030605895.1 Promethearchaeota archaeon
ATAATTGAAGTAAAATAAATTATAGATGATATTGCTTCCTCTAAATAAAAATTTTAATAATCCTTTTACTGAGATTTTCAGTGGCTTAGAGGCATGGTGTGTAGCATTTAATGAATTTGCTTTAATCTTTTTCAGATATATGAAATATATTTTATTTCTCATAATGTTTATAATCGGGATTTTAACATTATTAAAATTGCGCGGGCACTATACTCTCGATAAAATGGAAAATGGTGAAAAGGAATTTACAGATAACAATAAATTAAGAAATCCACGATTAATATTAGGATCTGTTTACATTGCATTAGCATTTGGAATTTTATTCAACTGGCTTACACTCGCTATGATTTTTGTATTAGAACCTTTACCAGATAGACTAATTTTTAATTTTATAAATTTTCATGGAATTGTTGATCCTTATACTATGAATAGAATCATGGATATAAGCGCTTCAATTTTTCCGCATGAACAGACGATTTATTATTGTGTAGCACTTGGATCGTTTGGAGCAATTACTGACTTATTAATAGCTATATGGTATTTAGTAAATAGGGTACCCTTTAGTCCTAAAATGGGTTTTTCGCTTTTGATTGGAGGGATAATTGCAGGAATTTTGTTAGGATTTACAACCTGTCTGCCTTTCTTTCTGTAATTAAAAATTCCAAGTCTAACATATGGACTATTAAAGCTATTAATTAATTTTTTTAATTTATTTTT
Source organism: Promethearchaeota archaeon (assembly GCA_030605895.1). Taxonomy (GTDB): domain Archaea; phylum Asgardarchaeota; class Lokiarchaeia; order Sigyniarchaeales; family SOKP01; genus Loki-b32. The sequence continues at coordinate 718 of JAUWHL010000150.1, forward strand.
TCTTTCTATTTTTCTTTTAATTTCTTATCGATATTTTGAGCGAGCTCACATCCGACTATATCGATGCCGTTAATCGCCCATTTAAGTTGTTCTTTTATTTCTTTTGAGGTGATGGATTTCTTTCTAAATATTCTAAAAAGAGAGTATTTAAAATTGTAATATTTATTAGAATCAGATAAAAAAAGAAATTATCAGATCTTTATGAGAGAATAAAATAAGTGGTATTACAAGTTTCATATCTATTTTTTTTTATCTTTATTTATCTTTAATTCAAGCGTTATTTCTTTTTTGCTTTTTCCTCGACCTTTACTATTTCTTCTTCTTCCTTAAATGGTTTCACAGGCTTTAAATAATCAATTGGAACATCACAAGCCCAACACACATTTTCTAAATTAGTTAATGCTTGAGCACAATTTCCACAATAAATAGTACCACATTCACATATATAAGAGAATCTTAACACTTCACCCCTACAAACTAGGCAAATTTTCTTCTCTTTAGAAATAACCACTTTCTCTACTGTGACTTGTGTAGTTAAATCAGTGTGTTTATATACTATGCTTATCATTTTTTCATCTAATCGAGCTAATTCAAAGCGATCGGCCATTGGAGCTCCTGATTCCTTTAATTTCTCCCATAAATCTAATTTTTTGAGTAAATCCTTATTTTCATTGACAATCTTCATCGCTAACTGATTAAAACCGAACCTTTCAGCTATTTGTTGAGCCTGAGTCAAAAATCGTTGAGCCTTCTTTATATTAAAGGTTAATAGTGAGAGTTTTGCTTGTAATAGGTATGTTTCGGCTAAAACCCAATATGAATTCGATTTTTCTGCGATATCTAATAGTCGAGCAATAAGAGGATCTATCTCATCCAGCACTTCTAAATCGTTAGTTATGCGTAATTCAATTAAGAGTAATTTACATAAGTTAATTAGTGCTCCTATGGTAAGTCCAAGACTTAAATCCTTATCTTCGAGGAGTTGTTCGAATATTTCTTCAGCTTTAACCCGATTACGGGCTCGAGAACTAGTTTTCAATATCAAAGCCTTATCAAAAAGATATATTAAATTAGTTTTTTTGTCTTTCAACTTATTGTTTAATTGCTCCAAATCGTGAAGATGCTGCTGTGCTCTTTCAAGATCTCCCTTATCAATTAATATTTGAATTAGAAAATCGTGAACGATAGCTATATATATTAAATTTCCCACTTCTTGATGTAGTGCCAAACTTTGTTCTAAGCACTCTAAAGCACGATCCAATTCTCCTTTCTTTATATATAGACCCCCCACATCGTTGAGGACATTTGCTATAAGAGTTTTATTGTTAAGTTCTTTGAAAATTGCCAAGCTCTGCTCATAAAGTATAATACTCCGATCTATTTCCCCTTTATTACTATACAATACTGCTACAATATTAAGAGAAAATGCAATTGGAAATTTATTGTTACTTTCCTTGGCAAGAGCCAAACCTCGCTCCGCATATTTTAAAGCACGATCCAGTTCGCCTTTATTAAGATACACCAATGCTATAAAAATAAGACATTTTGCAATTTCCAATTTAGCACCAATTTCTTCTCGCAATGCTAAACTGTGCTCAAGGTGCTCTAATGCTCGATCTGCATCACTTTTATTTTGGTAAACCAATCCTTTAAGAAAGACTATAGTAGCCTCTCTTTGCTTGTAATCTGTTGGTAATTCTTGTGTTAGGGTTTTCAGTAGTTCTTCTCCCTGCGTAAGTGTATCAGATGCTTCCTCTATTCTATAAAGCCATAATAAAGCACGAGCCATCCACATTAACGCATCAATTGACAGAAGACTTTTACCCAACCCTAAACTCTCTTCATATGTTTGTTCAGCAAACTTGACAAGATCTTCGAGGAGACCTTGCTGATGTAAAATTTTACACTCGAGTAGATGGCATGATACTATATCATGAAGTGTAAGTCCTTTCTTTCTCTCGAAATTATTTAATAGTTCGTGAGCTTCACGTACCTTCGCATCATCAATGAGTTGTTCTGCTTGAGTTAATTCTTCAGGTTTTGCTTTTAAATTTTGCTCGTTCATATTATATTTTTAATATATTTATTTTTCTCATGTTACAATTTCTATCCATTCACACTTTTTCTAAAAATACTTAATGATAGGAAAGAATGGGGAAAACGTCACTCCGTTTGTTCTAAATTTTTACTTTTCCATTACTAAGGTAACCCTTTTTTTTGAAGATATTTGTTAACCATTCTGGTGTTAATTGCTCTATATTTGTAATTACGCCCTTTCCATTCATTATATAAAACTATGATGAATGAATATTTAACATTTTTGTATAGTATAAATATTTAGTATACGTATTTTGGTTGAAGTAATTTTTTCTTAAAAATATTCCCACATTGCGGACAAAATGTCATTTCTTCATTAATATCTATACCACAGAAAGGGCAATCATTTTTTTAATTTATTTTTTCTTTCTATTTTTCTTGTAATTTTTTGGTGATATTTTGGGTTAGTTCGCATCCGACTAAATCTATTCTGTTAATTTCCTTAAGCAGCAAAACGGATTTATGTTTCATAGAATGATTGGTTTTTTTCAAAAAGAGCACTGATTTTGGTATGATAAATTTTATAGGTAAAACCTTCTGGAATTTCTTCCTTAATAATTTTCAATAATTCTTTAACTTTTTCTTCATCTGGTTTGAAATTATCATCAAATTTATGAAAATATATGGATAATTCAAAAAATAGACCCGCAGTTTTTAAGATATTTAGTATTTCTCTTAAGAAAACGACAGATATAAAAAATAAATTTTCATCTTGGATGTCAATAACATAAATTATCTCACTTGTTTTGGAGATGTATTTATTTAGGTTTTCCTTGTATTGTTCTCTATATTTCTCCTGTCCTCCAAAATCCCATATTAAAAATTCTATACTTTCTTTTTCAAACTCCGAAATCTCTATTCCTCTTGTTGGTTGTAGGGAAGTAAAAGATATCAAATCTGTAACATTCTTCATTGAAAGAGCTATAGATGTTTTACCACTATTTGCTAGACCTAGAATTATTATTTTTTTTTTTATCATACAGAATGATAAGAAAAGGATTGTTATTTAAAAGCTCACTATTAAATAGATTTAAATAGACAGAATATTGTTTTTTTAAAAACATTAATACATAGTGCTCATAAATGTAATTCAGAAGTAAAATTAAATTGTATACACTATATTAATAATGGTTAAAATGAAATTTATTGATCTAAGTATTCCAATTATAAATGCTGAGGAGGCTGTATTCGATCCACCTTTTACTCAACCCAAAATAGAGTATACATCTCACGATGAAGGTGCAATGCAAATGGGATTTATATTTCCACGATTGAAGCCAGATAAGCATTTACCAAACGGAAAAGGATGGGCTGTTGAGATAATTACTTTAGGTACTCATAGTGGGACACATATGGATGCGCCTTGGCATTTTTCACCAATCCAGGATAAAACAATAAGACAAAGAAAGGCATTGACAATAGATGAATTTCCATTAGAATGGGGTATGGGGCCATTAATTGTTTTAGATTGTACGAATTATGAGGAGGGATATGTCATGACTCCTGATGATGTTGATGACAAGTTGAGTAATATTGAACATAAACTACAAGAGGGAGACATTCTGTGTGTACATACAAATGCTCCAAAACACTATGGAACAAACGATTATATAAACTATGGAGTAGGCGTTGGAAAAGATGCTACTCTACACATTATTAGGCAAGGCGTTCATGTTGTAGGGATTGATGCGTGGTCGTGGGATGCTCCTTTCTCAATAACTGCAAAAAAGTGGAAAAAGTCTATAAGAGAAAAGAAACCCGATACATCAATAATTTGGGAGGGACATTTTGCAGGGATGGAATTAGGTTATTTTCAAATGGAAAAATTAATAAATTTAGATAAGGTACCCCCTGTTGGAGCCACAATTTATTGTTTTCCGATAAAAATTGCTCGAGCTAGTGCTGGATGGGTGCGTGCGGTAGCTACTATACCAGAATAAGTAATTCTTTTTTTTATAAGAGAATATTAATGTATTAAAAATAATTAAAAAAAATCTCCTTCAATCTTCTTTAAAAATATCTTCTACAAGTTTAGTGTCTTCTTCCTCTACAAAGTGATGTAGAGCACCCGTCCAATTCTTTAATAGAGCTTTATACTTATCTTCAAATTTTTGGACAAATTCTTTCAGCGGTGCTCTTACTTCTGAGCTTTGAGTTCCTTTTATGAATAATGCTCCAAATATTTTGTTGCCATATTCAAGAAGTATAGTAATATCTCCATGGTCAATTTTTTTTAAAGTTTCTGTGGATTTAGTCATTTCTTTAATAAATGAGGTGATGGCAGAGAACATACCAGAAACTAAGCCGGGATCTTGGACATCTTCGCTTCGAAAAGCATAATTGAAAACTCCTCTCCCATCATCATAAATAATATAGAGCCCTTGTTTTTCCACTTTTTCGTATATATAACTTAATTCAGGTTTCCAAATATCAACTAAATTTTTAAAATATAAATATCTTAGTGTGAAATAAAATCTTTTCTTCTCATTTTCATCTTGGGGTTTAATTTCTTGAAGTAATTTATCATTCTCAAGTGATATTAATAGAGTTTTTATTTCTTCTCGTTCTTTTTCAACATCTTTTTCTGGTATATTTTCTTTTTTGGAGATTAGATATGAACTTCCCCCTTCAACATAATCTTCATATGAAAATAAATCACTAATTGTAGAAAATAAAGTTTTTTCTATGAATTTTTCATCGATTGGGATATTTTTACTCTTAAAATCTTTCTTTATATAAAAGAAAATTAAACTCCAAAAGATAATATTAAAGATGGCACGAGTGTATAAATAAGGATATGAAAGTATTTGTAGTAGACCAACCAAACTAGCGTCTATACCTGCGGTTCTTAAAGTATAAAATTCAAATCCAAATACAGTAGTATAGCTTAATTGACCAGTTAACCAATACTCTTCTATACCAATTACAAAGAAAGAGATAACGATGATAATTGGAATAAAAATTATATATCCCATCCTAAGATTCTTTACATATTTCAAAGTACGAGCGAGAA
>JAUWHL010000176.1 GCA_030605895.1 Promethearchaeota archaeon
GTTATGTGGAAAATGAGCTTGAAAAAATAGCAGGATCTACAAATATTTAGTGATTAAACTCTTTTCTTTCATATCTTGGAGAAATTGGAAAAAATATTTTCTTTTTTTCTTATAATACTTAAGGAAATTTTATGAATTAAATTTATTAATCTGAAAGAGAGGTAAAAATTTTATAACAAAGAAAAGAGATTGGACGGTTTTTTTCAAGGATAATCATCCTTAAAAGAGTATAATCTGATTAATTCATAGATTAAAGCAACGGGAATTCTGGTTCACTTAATGATTGGTTCTTCCTCCCTGTATTTTCGGACTACTTTTGATAATATCTTATTTTTATAGCAATATATTAATTCTATAATTAGATAAAATAGTTTAATTTATAAATTATAATTATTATAACAATTATAACAATTATAGAAAAATTAAATTATGGCTACCACAATTCAGATTTCTGAGAAAACAAAAAAGAAACTATTTATGATTATGAATCAGCTTGAAAAGAAATGGAGGCGAAGAGTGACTTACGATGAGGCTATTAATTTCCTATTTAAAGAAGAGAAAATAGAATTTCGTAGACAAGAATTCTTAAAAAATATCAAAAAATATCAAGGAATTCTTAAACCTAATGAAGGAAAGAATTTACTTAGAGAATTAAGGAAGAAAGACTATGAACGTGAACAAAGATTTACATGAAACTTCAATTGTTATTGATACTGGTGTTTTAGTTGAATTACTTGAGAATTCAGAATTAGGAATAATTTTTTCTCAACACTTCTTAGAAAACCCACAATTTGAAAGATATTATATTAGTCCAATAACTGATACAGAACTTAAATATATATTTTGTAGGCGAAATAGCTATCAAGAAGCAAAAAAAATTGTGTCTGATTTTCTAAAAGATTTCATTATTTGTCCCGAAAGTAATTTAAGAGATGATGCTTTTCGGTTAAAATGCAATTTCCCAATTTCCCTTGCAGATTCTTATTCATTAGCGGTTGCAATAGTTCTTAATATTCCTTTATGCATGAAAAAGGAAGAAGAAATTCAAAATAATATAGGAAAATTATCATCAGAAGCAAAAATAATTTTCATTGATGATTATCTTTAAAAATTAAATATTGTTCACTTTATTTGCCTTTTTTGCGTCTTCCTTAGTTTTTGCCATTATGTGTTCTCCCAAAATTTTTTGACATTCTTCGGAACAAGTGCCTTTATGATACCATTTTCTTTCGCATTTGTTAAACTCTTTTTAACAAATTAAAAATATAAAAGTAGAAAAGTAGAAAAAGTAGAAAATTCTATAAATTATTATGGCAAATGTAAAATTAAATAATAAGAGTTTGCTTGAAAAACTTCAAGCAGAAATTACTCTAAAATTAGGGAAGAAAATGTCTCAACAGGAAGTGTTAGATAAAAGTATCGAATTTGCATATAGTAGACTTGATGAATTCTTTGTTGAAAACATTAATAAACCTGAAGTAACTAAAGAATTCATAGAAAGACTTAGAGAAAGTGCAAGTGATGCGCCTCTTTATCATTTAGACAAATCTGATGACGAGTTAATCTATGGTCTCTAAAAAAAATCAGATTTAAGAAAATTATGGCGAATTAATCGTGATTATAATTTTAGATACTAGTTTTTTATTTGCCTTAAAATCTAAGAAAGATCAACATCATAAGAGAGCATACGAGATTTTAAATGAATTTGAAGGAGAAAAAACAAACTATTTTACAAATTACTTCATAATGAATGAGACTTTAACTATAGCTATTAGTCGCTCTCACGGAAATATTTCTTTTTTAGAAAAATATATTGCATTATTCTTTAAAAATGATAATTTTTTTCTAGTTCTTCAAAATACACCTCAAGAATTCAAAAAAATCGTTGAAATTTGTAAGAAATACATTACCTCTAAAAGACTGCTTAGTTTTTCTGATGCTTCATTAATTTATTTATATCAAAAACTTAATGCTAATTATATCGTATCGTTTGATAATCATTTTGATAATATTCTCAATAGGAAATTTTAATTGAAGCAAGATTAAATTGGTGATTAAAACAATTAATGGAAATCATATCCAAAAAAATGATGAAATATTATATGTAGAATGGGTTCCAGCGGGAAGATTTGTAAAAACTGTAATCCTATTTGCATGTTTATTAATTCTTACTCTCGGTATTATAATTTCTGCTTTCAGGCCCAAAGAATTGGCATTTATATGGATTATACTCGGTGCTGTAAGTTTATTTATTTTTCTTCTGTATTGGAACTTCAGAGGACTAAATATTACCTTAACCAATAACCTACTTGAAGTAGCATATGGCATTTTTAACCATAAAAGAATTCCCCTAAATAATATTACCAGTTGTGATATGACTAAAGCACATTTTAGAACTTACCTTGGAGTAGGAATTCGATTTGGAGTAGATGGTTCATGGGCCTATAACACAGATTTCGGAGAAGCTGTAAAATTAACTTTTCAATCTGGCAGACCATTCGTTTTCTCTACAAGAAATCCACAAAAAATATGCACTCTAATACACGAATTAGCAAATTAATAATCATTTTTTGATTAAGATTTTGTGGTTAATTGATTAAAAATTAGTGTTTAAAATCTTTCCATAAAATCGAACAGATCTGCAGTTTTTGGATATTTTTTTTGAATCATTTTTGGTTTTTCTGACTGATGTTCTCGTGATTTTTCTTTCAAATCGGTAGTTTGAGTTGCCCAAAAAGTTTGAATGCGCTTGATGAGATCTGGGGGCTGCTCAATTTTCCAATCGGTCGGAAGAACACTTTTATAATAATTCGTGCTAAATCTGTACCCAATTAACATCACAAACCCGCGATCAGTAGACGTCCGGAAAATTCGCCCAGCGGCCT
>JAUWHL010000036.1 GCA_030605895.1 Promethearchaeota archaeon
GAGTTGTATTAGGGAGAAAGTTATTTAAATTCATTGATACAAATATAGAATCCCCGCGGACTACTTTACTTTGATATATTAGGTTACTATATTCGAAAGCATATCCAATTTCGATAATCTTTTTTATTTCTAAATAGATTATGTTATCTTTTTTAATCCTGAAAAATATTTCAGTAATTCCTGGTGTAGCACCAAGTTTAGCTGTAAGGTCAAAATCTATCCGAATTTCTTCCAAAGATGTAAAATTAATTTCTTGAGAAGGGTATTTTAATAATTGTTCTCCTTCTAAAGATGCTGTTAATGTTAAATTTTCGTGACGCGAATAATTAATAACCATAGACACAGTAATTATAGGTCCTTGATATAAAGTACTTGGTATTCCCTCAATTGACTTATTAATTAATCCAGATACAACATTAAAACGCTTTATAAAATCTGTCAGTTTAAAATATTTTGTATTAGCCCACACATAAATATAATATCCATCACCTATAGGATAAGTTTCCGTAATAGAATAAATGAGAGAATGGGATGCTGTTGCACCGTTAATTTCATATTCAAATTCTTCAAGATAAGTACTATTTGGATATTTAAAGAGATAATTAATTGAAGCATTAGTAATATCGTACTTTACGGTAAAAGGAACGTAAGATAGATTATCTGGACTGTAATAATAATTATTTTTTTCAAAAGAATAAATTGAAGTTAGATTCATAGTATCTTGATTAAAAATAAATTCTGGTACTTCTTCTGATACACTATATGATCCGTCTAAAACGGTTCTATTATAAATATCAAAAGCGTCCAGATATGCTTTGCTTAATTTAAGGTTTGAATTAAATGATTTATCATAATCAGTTAAAGAAAAGTTATAGGCGTTGTTCATAGTATCATATAGATTAGATTCTATAGATTTCGACATATTCACAGCCCTATCATAGTATGAGATATTTCCTGAAACTTCAAATAATTTCAAACAAGCTCTCATCATCATTGCATTACTATCAAGATTCATATCATCATCCCATAAGGGCAGACTCCAACCAGTATCGGCAATATTCATATAAAGATTTTTAGTTGAATTCCATAAATGAGTATCCAACTTTATATAAAGCTCCTTAGCCATTTTCAAGTAATCAGAATCATTTTTCATTCCAGAAGCAATCCAAAATTCTAATAATGTAATTATACCTAAAGCATTTGCACTTAAATGATAACGTAGTTGTGGACCAATACTAAACCAATCTTGATCTGCATCATGATAGAAAGCTTTATCAGCGGTATCCCACATTTCATTTTTAAGGTCAATCATAGTTAAATTTGCTAATTCTAAAGCTCTATCTCGTATAGAAGCATTCAAATTGAGATCATAATAAGTTCGATGAATTAAGAGATTAGCTAATATACTATAAAAATTACTTTCTGTATATTTTGTATTTGAAGAATTGTAATCGAAGAATCCATTATAAGTGAGTCTATCATCCCAAAATTCAGTTGAATTTATTAAATAGAACATTTCTTCAATAGAATCTATTGGTGATTCTCCATTAATAGAGATATATTTAATATCAGCCCCTATATTTTCAATTAACAGGAAGATAGGGAGTACATTATCAGTTAAGGATCTATTAACATTCAATATTTCCCCTGTTGTATTATCAATTGATTCAACAAAACCATATTTAGAGGTATTTACAGGATCTTCATACCATAAGGTAGTATTTTTTAATTCTAAGTAAATTGTAAATGTTTCAAGATCATCTAGTTCCATCTTCATTAATGAGTTATAATAAAGTAAATTGTCTTCTGAGAAAACTGTATCAGGGCTGATACTGCCATTTTCATCTCCATATCTAAAATAGGTAGATATATCAAAATCTAAACTTGATTGATAATTTTTCTCAAAAAAGTTACGTACTTGATCAAAATTTTGAGTATATGGATCTTGGAGCATTGAAGTTGCAGATGTTGTTTCTAGATTATCAAGAATATCGTTAGAAACATCATTATTATTTGTAGTGAAAATCTCGTCGGAAGATTCAATTTTATAATTATTGTTGTTAATATATAAGAAATTTAGGACAATTATAAACGTAAAAAATAAGCATACTATAATCTTTAAACCTTGGTTTTTCTGCCTTCTTCTTTTCCCCATATTGAATGAACTCAAAAATCTCATCTTTACTTTAATAGAGCGATTAAATAAGTATTTACCAAAGTTTACTTTTTAAATTATATTTGTAAAAAATGCTTCTCTTTAAAATTTTTTCTGAACGTATCAAACAGATCACAATATTTAGCAAAAGTGTAAGTATTTACTCTCTTGCTTTTTTTTAATAATTTCAGCAAGATCCGAGATATTTACTCTTATTTGATCCATTGAATCACGTTCTCTGATGGTTACTGTATTATCATCCAAAGATTCGTAATCTATAGTTATACACCATTTTGTACCTAATTCGTCTTGCCTTCTATATCTTTTTCCTATAGAACCTGCAGAATCAAAAAATGAATTAATTCGATTTTCTAATAAAGCTCTATGAACCTTTACTGCTAAATTTCTAATATTTTCTTTATTCTTGACAAGCGGAAAGACAGCTACGGTGTTGGGAGCTAAAATTGGAATAAGTTTTAAATTTATTCTACCCTCTTCTACATTAAAAATCGTCTCAAGGAGAGTGTAGATAATTCTATCAATTCCAAAAGCTATTTCAAGAATTTGTGGAATTTCTTTAATTTCAGAATCAGAACCCATACTCACTTCGAAATTTTGCTTTGAAAATTCTCCATGCCTTTTTAGATCATAATTGGTTCTATCATGTACTCCGCAAATCTCAACCCATCCAAATTGCCTTGTTTTAATTTCCAAATCCCATGCATCATCAGCATAGTGAGCACGTTCATTTATTGAGTGTTGCCTAAATCTAATTACTTCTTCTGGAAACCCTAAAATTTTTGTTAAATAATAACTAATATAAAGGCAATAGGCATACGCTGGTTTTTTCAGAAGCTTGGTTTTGATTGCCTTCTCAAGTGAGATTATCTCTGGTTTATCTTTGTTTTCCGCTTGGAGTTTCCAATCTAATAATGGTAAAGTATTCTCTTTTATCTCCTCAAAATCTTCAAATACCATTTCTTGCTGTTTACCGATGAATAGTTGAAGTTCAAATTGATCAAATGCTCTCATTCGAAGAACTCCTTGCCGCGGAGAGATTTCATTCCGATAGGCTTTACCAATTTGGTAAATTTTAATAGGATATTGCCTTCTTGCGTCTTGATTCAAGCGATTAAATAATAAATACGTCGTTGTTGCTGTTTCAGGTCGTAAATATGCAGTAACATTATTACCCACCTGTGTTTTTAACATTAAATTATATTCTTCTATTTTATTGAATGGTGTTTCGCATTTCGGACAAGATAAATTGTGGTCATGAATTAAATTTTCCATTTTTTGAAAGGATAAACCATCTATCATGAGATCTGGACACTGTTCTTGAAGAAACTTATCAGCTCTGTACAATGTACTGCACTTTTTACATCTAATAACCGGATCAATGAAACGATCCAGATGTCCAGATGCCCTCCATACAATTTCTGGCATTATTGTTGGACATTCAACTTCTCCGAACCCAAAATAACGTAATTCCCGCCTATACAAAGCTAAAATATTATTCTTAAGAGCCATTCCTGCTGGACCATAGGAGTAAAATCCTGCGAGACCTCCATAAATTTCAGGGGAAGGGCCCCAAATAAATCCTCGACGTTTGATTAGTGAATTGAATGTTTCTATATTATCGTCAATTTTCATACTTTGTCAAAAAGTGTTTTATACTATTTGTATTTTAAGATATTACAAGTAAATTAAAAAAAATTTTTATAATAGGAATATAATAATATTATTATATTTTTTTCAAAGTTAAAAAAAAATTGATAAATTATGTTATTTCAAGATTTCCAATATCTTGGTTTCTGGGAAGCAATAGAGATGGGGCTTTATTTTATTATAGTTGGGTATTTCTTTCTACTATTTTTCTACTTTCTATTCATACGATATAGAACGTCCAAGAAGTTGTATTGGCTATTTTTTAGTTTGTTCTTTCTATGTTTTGGCATTGCACGAGTGTTTTTTATTGTCTATTATTTTTTCGGTCCAGAACTATTCGATGGAGGGAATAGTACTGAAGTTGTTGCATTTTTAATGTTAAATTTTCGCATAGCTACATTCTTTACATGGATTGGGGTAGCCTGTGCTGTTGGGGTTTTAGGAATTCTCTTATTTCCACCTGAAACACAAGAAGAAAATAAGGGAGAAAAATCTTTGAAAGCATGGTTTAAAAATAGAAAAAATATCGAATTACTTATTCGGTTAGGTTTAATTACCGTTCCCATTATTTTAGGAATTCTAGCTTTAACATTATCTGAATGGCTTTTTATAGATCCTGATTTTGTTTTGTTGCCCCCTGACGGATATGGTATAACTGATAATATAATTAAAATCACTATTGGATCATGGGAGTATCCTCTTGGTCGATTTCTATTAAATTTCATCTTTATGCCTTTGTTCCTCACTTTGATTCCTTTTATCTTTCTGTATCTTGCCTGGAAAACTTTTGGAGTATTAAGAAAATCTTATGCTTTAAACGCTATTGGGTTTCTTCTTTATTTTGGCGGAGGAAGAATATTACAAGGCGCACTGGATGTAGCTACATTACCTCATTTGAGAGCTGTATTGCCCCCATTACTAATATTACTAGCGCTTCTTATTTTAGTTATCGCAAATAATTACGAACAACTAAAATAAATTAGTTTTACTTTTTATTCTTAAAACATTATCCATCATTAGTATTTCTAATAACACAACAAAGATTGTCTTATTTAATGAAAATAAATTGAAATTACTACTATTGAATGATTTATAAAAAAAATGATTAAAAATTTAAAATTGAATCTCTATAAATTTAATATATAAGATATATATAATAAATAAAAATTCAAGTTAATATACATGACAGTACATGGAAATCAGTATTTATTACCATTTTTTATTAGAAAAGATTCACGTCCCCTTTCAATTCAAGGAAATGACGAATTATCTCTCGCATTTTATCTTTTAACTAAAGATTTGGGCAAAAACCAAAAAATAATTTCTTTTTCAAGACTCCTCTGGCCAATATTAAGCATACAAGGAGTTACAAGCAATCACATTATGTTAGATGGGTTAAATATTTTTAGTAATAAAGGCAGATATTCAAACCCCCCTCGTCAACCTTTAATTGGTCATATTCTAAGAAACATAGAAAATAAAACAAAAATTGACCTATTAAAGACGATAATAGACATTTTAGCGTATAAAGACAAAGAAGCCGAAGAGATTGGCGAAGGAGAAGAATCTGAATTTCACACACTTAAAATTAATGGCTTAATTAATCCTGTTTTTCTTCAATCATTAATAAAAATAATTCCTCTTATTGAATATAACCCAATTGGAGATTACACGGTATTAGATTCTAGTATTTCAACTGAAATTGCTTTAACTATTTCTGAGGGTTATCGCCAAATAATTAATACTATGAAAGGAAATGCTTTGAGATGGAAAACTCAAATTGAATTAATAAATAAAGAAGTAAGTAAATGGTTAATCGAATTAAATGTTCAATTAAAAGATATTGATTCACGATATTCGAGTCAAATTACTAAAACCTCATCATCAATAGATACTCTTCAAGTGGATGAACAAACAAAATTAGAACAAGATAAAATTGATCAATGGAGCGTTAATGAGAAGAAAAAAATAATTGAAAACATAAGTACGCTATTTAAAACTTCAGAAAGACATCTTGAAGAAATAATAAAGAAAAATAAATTTTTTACTAGTGGGGATTCGTTGAAGAGTAGAGTTTTCAAAGACATCATACCCCACTTTGAAAAGCAATTTTTAGATTTAAATGATGAAGGAAAAAAATTCTTAGATTCCCTTGAAAACCTCAAGCAAAAATTTAATGAAATGAAAGAACGAGGAGTTAAAACCGATATTGAAGCACGACAAAAATTAGACCAAATTAAAGATTCGTTACTTATAAAACTAAAAGATAGGGATAAACAGTTAAGCGAATTTGAAAGTGAAAAAGAAGTAAAAATTTCTGAGTTAGATAATTTAAAATCTCAAATAGAAGATTTAATAGCTAATATTAAAAGAACTATACAAAATAAACATAATACTTGTTTACAAGAAGCTCAAAAATTAATTGAATGGTCACTCAATGATAATCAATCAGATTTATTTTCCAGACCTATACAATGGATTTATATGC
>JAUWHL010000184.1 GCA_030605895.1 Promethearchaeota archaeon
CAAACCATGGACTGAAAGGGTTGATAACAATAATGCTATGATTGAAAGGGATTAATTTTTTAATGGCTTGTGAAATATCTTTAGGATTTGCCTCAAAATCAGTTATGATAAAAACTAAGCTACGCTTTTGGAAACGTTTTGTAAAATGATCCATTGCTTCAATCATTTTACATTTTCCTTGTGGTTTTACTCTTGCAACAAAATCTAAAACTTGATAAAAGTGTTCTTCTCCGCGATTTGGTTTTAAGAAGTTTAGATTTTTTTTGTCTGAAAAAGTAAATACTCCAACGTTATCTCTTCGGGTTAATGCAACTTTTGTTAAAAGCATACAAGCTCTTATTGCATATTCAAATTTTGTATTTTCAATTGCTCCACCAGCCATTGTATCTGATGAATCTACTATAATCATTACTGTTACATCTCTTTCAGTTTCATATTCTTTAACAATTAAAGTTTGTGATCGAGCACTAGCTTTCCAATCTATTAATCTATATTGATCACCAAAAACGTATTTCCTCAATCCGTAAAATTCTGAACCAAGCCCTTTTTGTTTCGATCTTTGTACGCCATAATTTAATTGTAAAGAGCGTTTTGAACCTAAAATTTCAATTCTTTTAATGTCTTCATAAGGTGGATATACAAGAATATCTGTAACACTATCTGGTACAATTCTTTCAAGTGAGTTAAAACCTAATCTATCCTTTACTGTTGTTGATAAGGGTCCGATAGCATATTCACCTCTAACCTTTGGTTCAAGAACGTAAGAAAATTTAATTACAGCTTTAGGACCAATTCTTGTGGAAATAAAATTTTCACCTAAAATTAATCTAAAAAGTTGTGGATTGTAACTATCTCTTATTTCAATAAAATCAAAACTATTATGTCCAATATTTTCAATAACTACTTTTACATGAACAAAATCATCCTTGAATACTTTTTCTTTTTCGAGTTCCCTATGTACTTTTAATTCCTCTATATTCATTTTATAATGGAAAATAGGTAAACTAATGATTGTACTAAATAAAAGTAAAATTGCGAAGTACACTAAAAAATAATTTTCAAATGCAAACCCAGCCGTAAGAAAAAATACGGCAAATAAAATTAAACTTCTGCCTTTACCACCTAAAATTAGCCTTCACCATATTTTACCCTTTTTTTTCCGTCAAAATCCTTACAAAATATTACATCTATAAAAGATAAAAAAAATTGTTTAGATAGGGATTGGGATATCCTCTGTAATTGTTTTAAGAACACTCACTGAATCTAGACCTTCTAACTCTGCTTCCGGTTTTAAGAGAATTCTATGATTTAATGCCGGAACAATTAATGCTCGTATATCATCGGGAGTTACATATGAGCGGCCTAAGATCGCTGCACGGGCTTTGGAACATTTCATAAGAGTTAAACTTGCTCTTGGTCCACATCCTAAAGCTATTTGGGGATGATTTCGAGTTTTAATTATAAGATCTCTAATGTATTTGAGAATTCTATCATCAATGTATACTAAGTTCATAATCTTTTGAGCAGCAAGAATCTCTTCACCATTAGTTATAGCTTCTATTGAAGGAGACTCACCTGAAATCTGTCTTCTCATAATTTCAACTTCTTCATCATGTTCTGGATAATTAAGCCATAATTTAAAAAGAAATCGATCAATTTGTGCTTCTGGTAATGGGTATGTACCTTCCATTTCTACAGGATTTTCAGTTGCTATTACAATAAAAGGTCTTTCTAGTGGTAGTGTTTGACCTTCGATGGTAATTTGACGTTCAGCCATAGCTTCTAGCAATGCTGCTTGTGTTTTAGGGGCACTTCGATTTATTTCATCAGCAAGAACCGTGTTCGCAAAGAGTGGGCCTTTTTGAAGCACAAAGGCACCTTCATTTTGATCGAATATTTTTGTACCTGTAATATCAGCTGGAAGAAGATCAGGGGTGAATTGTATTCTACGAAACGAAATCCCAAGCGTACGAGCGAATGTTTTAGCCATAACAGTTTTTCCAAGCCCTGGGACTCCTTCTAAAAGGACATGCCCATTCACAAGCAGAGCTATGAAAAGTTGTTGCAGAATCTCCCCATATCCTACTATCACTCGACTAACTTCACTTAAAACTTCTTGTGCTATCTCTCTTATAGGAGTTACATCAATTTCTTCATGGTCATAATATTTTGCTTTGTCAGGAGTTTCCATTTATTTCTAACCTCTTTAATTTTTTTATTTTTATTTTTTTATTTATTTGGTTATTTTAATTTGATTAAATATTATTGACTGTCCAACCCATTTCGAAAAATGTTTCTTCGAAATCTTGTTCAGTTTTAACTTTGTATTTACCTTCTTTAATTGATAAAATCTTTTCCATAAATTTACTTAACCTTCTAATTTTTAATTTTGTAGTAGAAGGATCTTTCGCAATGACAAGATTAATTACATTTTCAGTAGTTATTTTTCTACCTCCCAATTGACTATTTAATTTTCTTTCCAATCTTCTATAAAGGAGTTTTAGAGCATCTCTATATTTCATTTTATCTTTATATTCTTCAATTTTTTGGGCAAAAAATGAGGATGTTCGAAATCTAGCCATTTCTTCTTTCTTTTCTTCCTGTTCAGCAATTTTTTCTTCTTCTTTCTTTTTATCTTTTTTTGGGAGATATTTTCTTAATGAATAAAATGCTAAAAGAGGATAAATCCAAGCTGTGATAGGATTTGTTGATAAGTGTACAATATACTGCATAATGAAGCCAAATATTCCCGCAGATGTAAGATCTCTTGAGTATTCTGGTCTTATATGAGCCTCATCGAACACTATAATCCATTCATCTTTACTTCCTCCTTCATTTGCGAATGTTAACCATTCAATGATATTTATTCCAAATTGCATATTATCATATGATTCTTCAACAATTAATTCATTATTAAACAGGCTTGCATCTGCAGATACAAATACTCGTTGTTCTCCCATATCATTTGCCAAAAAAACTTGTTGAGGATAACCTCCAAGAGGAAAGGTCTCAGGAAATGGCAGTCCAAAATCAATCAAACTCATAAAACCTAAATTAAGATCATCTTCAGGCGAGTTATATCTTTTATTATTATCCTTATCAATAAAACCATAATCCGTAGTGGATCCTATCGATGTCCATCCAAAAGCCTCAATAAAAGGTCCCCCTACAGCACAAGATGCTACAGAAAGAATAACTTCATCTACATTTGATGTTGTTGGATGAGCAGCAAAATTTTTGATAACAGGGAATTCTGGAGTTGTATCATAAGAAGCGTTATCTCGCAAAACTCCGTTAGGGAAAATCGTTAAAGGGATGGAGATATCAGGATCGAACATGCTCGCGATAAGAATTTCCCATAATAAAGTGCTTGTAGAACCATGATCATGGCATATTAAAAGGGAATTTGAGCCATTAAGAAAATCTATAAAATAAGGCACTTCAAAAATAGGGTCATAAAATTGATTTGGACCTAATAAAATTAATAAAATTGATTTATCAAGTCTTTCTGTTGCACTTAAACTTGATTGTACAGTCATTATATTCTCATATCCTGCAATTTCTATTGCTTGTTTAAATTTTGAAGCCCCATTCCAGTCTCCATTATATACTGAAAAGTTCTGATCATTTCTTCCTTTATCAATTAGAGGGGAAAGTATAGGAACAAACGCAAAAATAAATATAATTACAAATAAAGCTTGCTTATAAATTGAACCAGATTTGATTTTTTTACGGGATTGTGTTTGGCGTATTTTGTGAGTTGTTGCGTTTCTTAAAAACACAATAAAAGTAATACCACTAAATATTGCACCTAAATAACATAAAAGAGGGATATAGGTTACAAAAATAGGTAAATCCTCTGGATGTTCTTGTTGAAAATAAACAATAAAATCACTAATAATTACTCCAAAAACAATGAGATATATCGTTAAAAATGTAAATATTATCCCTTTTGATATATTAATACTTTTTTGTGTTGCTTTTCCAGGTTTCACCATTGCAATTTACTTTTTATTATTTAATAATTATAAATAATATATTAGATGCTTAAGTTTACAATTTAAATGTAAAAGACTTTCCAGTTATTTCATTGTATATATTAGAGAACAAATCAACTGCAAAATTTAATTCTTTATTCGTTGGTTCTACTCCACCATAAATAATATCTTCTATTTTTTTTATGAATGGATATATTGATTCTGGTTTTAATTTTTTTTCTAGTTCATTTACGCATGCTATTGCAAATTCACGAATTGTCTGATGTGCTAACCTTGGTTTTTTAAACTTAACAGTGATAATATCATCGTAAACTAGATAAATATAAGCAATAGCTTCTTTAGATCTATTGGTTTCAACTAGAATTTTTACATTATCAAACTTTTGTTTTACATTTATTTCTGGTTCTGGTTTTTTCTTTTTCTTTTTCTTTTTCGCCATAATTTCTTACCTATCCTTTAATTTTTTAAAATAATTTATTTATTAATTTTTTTTGAACTTTTAATTTTTTGTACTTATTTTTAATTAATTGTTTTGATATTTTTATAAGATTTATTTTTTAGAAATTTAATACAAAATTATATCCTGTTAATTGGAAATATATTGGTGAAAATAATTCGCATGTTCCATAGAAATCTTTATCTGTAATTTTAAAAGGTTTTGCGTAGATTATTTCCTCAACTTTTTGAATAAATGGGTAAATTGAAGCTGGAGTTAATTTTAATTCTTTCACAGAGATTATTGCAAAATCTCTAATTGTTTCATTTACTTTTCTACTTCGACTATATTTTGCATTAATTAAATCCATATAAATTGCATTAAATAAATATGATATCGATTCTTCTAACCGCCCTGTATTTTTAAGGATTTTGAGGTTTTTGATTCTTGACTCAAGTGGTAAATTTACCACCCGAGATTCTACTTCCCGTTTTTTATAATAGAAAATTCCAAATACAACTAATCCTGCTACTATAACTGCTAAGATTGGAAAGAAAAT
>JAUWHL010000233.1 GCA_030605895.1 Promethearchaeota archaeon
GAAAGAATTATAGTTGCTTTATCCGGAGGGAAAGATTCAATTACTCTCCTCCATAATTTAAAAATCATACAAGATCGGACGCATAACGCTAAACCAATAATAGCCTTAATTATAGATGAAGGGATAAAAGAATATAGAGAAAAAAGTGTTAAAAAAGCCAAGCAATTCTGCAATAAAAATAATATTGAATTTAAAGTTATTTCATTTAAAGACAAAATAGGAAAAACACTAGATGAGATAATTAATATAAAAAAGAAAACTCCAGATTATAAATACGCTTGTAATTATTGTGCCACAATAAGAAGAAGATTATTAAATGATGGTGCAAAAGAATTAGGGGGCACAGTATTAGCAATGGGACATAATCTTACTGATTTCGCAGAAACTTATCTAATGAATATTCTCTACAAACGTCTGGATATTATAGCAAATCAATATTTTCCTAAAGAAGAGAATAATAATATAAACCAATTTTATATTAAAAAAATATCACCATTAATAAGAATCCCTGAAGAAGAAATCTTCTTATATGCAAATATTAAAAAATTGGATTATTATCCTTCTCATTGTCCTTATAGAGAAAAAGATCCAATCATTAGAAAAAGAGTATTAGATTTTATTCAAGATTGCAAAAAATATAGCCCAGAAATAGAATTTAATCTATTTAATGGTTTTTTAGAATTATCTAAAACACTCTATTACCATAGAAAAAAAAAAGATTATAATTTTTGTCAAAGATGTGGCTATCCGTGCGGGAATGGAAAAATTTGTACCTATTGTAGCTATTTTCAAGAATTTTCTCAATAAGATTATTCAATCAAATATTCTCCCATTTCCTTCAATTTCTCATACTCTCTTATTTCTCCTTTAAATAACGGAACTTCAATCAAAATTTTATGTAATTTTTCCCGAAATATTTCTTGTATCTTAGTAAGATTTTTCTGTTGCATTTCTCGCCTACTTTTACAAAAATCACATAGCTCCGTTGTATCTTGGTATAATTGATTCACAATGATATTAGAAACGGGAATATCATATTTAATAAGTTCATTCAATAATCGACCTGTTTCTAGTATGGCCATTTCTTCTGGTATCATTACAACTACAAAAGAATTTTTTATTGGATTTGTCATATCTTCTCTCGCATTTAATATCGATTGGTTCAACCTCTCTAACACTTCTAACGAATCATCTGTTTTCTTTTCTTCATGAGTGAACATTCTCTTTAGAGCCCCAAACATCTTCCCTATTCTCATTCTCATTTTTATAAGCTTACCAATCCAACCAGATAACGTTTCGGGGAGCCCTAAAAATCTTAGTGTATGCCCAGTAGGTGCTGTATCAAAGATCACTAAATCATAGTCGTGTTCAGTCTCAATAAACTCTAAAATTTTTCCAAAAGCTAGGGCTTCATCAATTCCTGGAGGATTCATTGAAGTTAAATCTTCCATATCGCCTAGTAATGGCATCCCCCCCATTATATCTCCCATTCCCATATCCTCTAAGGGATTTATTTCAGTTAGGCCCTTGAAATCTTCCATATTGGCTTTTGGATTTATTTCTAGAGCAGTCAAATTATCAATATCTTCAATAGGGGTAGGGATCCCCGGAGGTAATTCAACTCCAAAACTATCACCCAATGAATGAGCTGGATCAGTACTAATGATTAACGTATTCCTCCCATGTTCTGCAGCCCATATTGCCGAACTTGCTGCGCAACTAGTTTTTCCAACTCCTCCTTTCCCACCAAACATTATAATTTTTAAGTTTAATAACAAATCTCTTAATTCCATTTTAAAATCTAAACCTCTCAAATAATTTAAAATATAGATCAAATTCTATATTCATTTAATAATCAATCTTATATCGGAGGATTGCCGCGATTCCTCCAAAAGTCCTAAATAACATTTCCCCTTCTTCTGTTTCTGTAGATAAAATATCAATCTCCGTTCCAGTTGATACTGCAATTTCTCCTAAATCTTCTATAATTGATAAGTCTTCTACTACATTAAACGTATTTGAACTACATTTAGGGCAAGATTCATCTTGGATCTCTCCCTTAAATTTTGCAAGATCATATTTTTTAACGATTCTTGATTCTGTATATCCACAATTTGAACATTCTACCTTGACTTTATATAAATCTAATTTTTCTGAAAGAATTAAAGTATCCACAGCTCCATAATTTAAGGCTCTTTGTATGTCATCTAATCCATAGGAGGCTAAACCCGAGTCAATAGAAACTTCCTTCATAAAGCGTTGCATTATTTGCTTTTCTCGGATATATTTCACATCTTCTATTTTATCTTTAACCTTTTCTATTAATGCTCGAATCCCTTCTGTTCCTCCATACCCAAGATCAACCACGTCTAAAATTTTCTCACGTAATCTATAATCCAAGCTCTCATCATTAACAAACTTTTCTTTAGATTGACCTGGACCACCAATAAAGATACCTTGTAAATCTTCCATAGGTAGAAAGAGTTCATTTACAGTATCTGAAATTCTTCGATAAAAAAGCTTCTCTCCTTCTTCAATCAATCTTTCATATCTTTTCTGAGATTGACCTCCCGCTCTATGTTTTCCATGAATGCCAGAAGTAAAATCTCTAATTACTTCAACCTTATTTCCTTTAATATAACCTACAGCAGATTCCTTTCTTCCTATAACCAATAGACCATAAGCTTCTTTAGTTGTAAGCATATCTTCTAAAGGCCACAATAGAAATTCACTAGCGCAGTGATATCTAAAAGTTATAACCCTATCAGGAGGTTCGACAATATACATCTCATTTCTCTCTGTACCAGGAGTAGTACGTTGTGGAATTGCCCCTGAAAACATAACTAACCCATTTTCAGGAAGTTCTCTAATATTTTTTAGTTGTCCTAAAAGACTATTTATACTATCTAATACATTCTTTCGTGTTAATTTTGATTTAATATTCTGACTTTCACTAATCTCATTTTTTAGATGATTAGTAACATCTGAAATTTTTCTATCGTGAGGAATATATAATGAAATTAATTCTGTATGAAAACCCTTCTTACTTTTTAGATCTTCTAAAAGCTGTTTCGTTTTATAAATCCTTAAATCATTAGGCTTCTTTTTCACATCAGAACTCATAAGCATCTACAAATTTTAAAAATTTTGCAAAAGATTAATAGTTTTTCTTTATATCAATCTATATAAAGAACAATATTAAAGGATTTGAAATACTATGACTTCGAATGAAAACCAAGATCATTCAGTTCCTAAAACTCACCCGCGTTATGAAAGTTTAAAATATCGTCATAAAATTATCGGAGGTATGAAGAATCTAGTGGTTGCTGAAGCGGGTTTAATAGCTCATGGGAGGGGTGAATGTTTTGATTATATTTTAGGCGAAAAAACTACAGATTCTGCTAAAAAAGCGATTGAAGCAGCTGTGGCAGCATTATTAATAGCTGAAAAGCCTGTTATCAGTGTAAATGGAAATGTTGCAGCGTTAATTCCCGAAGAACTCGTAAAATTATCAAAAATTCTAAAAATTCCTCTTGAAATCAATTTATTTTATCAAAAAGAAGGGAGAATTGAAGCAATTAAAAATGTTTTACATAAAGCTGGAGCAACTAAAATTCATGGTGTTGACACAAAGAAAATGATTGAACTTGAAGGTCTTGAAAGTAATAGAAGAAAAGTTGAATTAATTGCTAATGCGGATTTAGTTATGGTTCCATTAGAAGATGGAGATAGGACAGAAAAACTGAAGAAATTAAATAAAAAAGTTATCGCAGTTGATTTAAATCCTTTGAGTAGAACAGCATTATGGGCAGATATTACTATTGTTGATAACATTGTAAGAACAATTCCAGAAATGATAAAAATCACAAAAGAATTAAAAAAACTAAATGGTACACAATTGTTTAAAATTGTCCAAAATTTCAATAACAAAGTAAATATACAAAATACCCTAGAATTAATTATTCAATACCTTGAAAAGCAAAAAAAGGGCATTTGAGATAGATAAATTTTAATTTAACTTAATTTTTGATTCATAAAAACTTAAAAGTATCTAATCCTATATTCCATATATTATTAAAGCCATTTTTCATTTAAAAATTCTTTAACAACGATAACGATGACTACTAATAAAGAAAAAGAGACTAAAATCTTCAACGGTATAACAAATGAGCAAGAATTTTTAATAAGAATATGTTCTTTAGACGATTTAGATGCTGTAATCGAAGTAAATGAAAGAGAATTACCAGAGGATTATCCATTCTTTTTCTATAAAAACATACTAGATGATTATCCAGAA
>JAUWHL010000238.1 GCA_030605895.1 Promethearchaeota archaeon
TTCCCTAGTGTATGAACAAGAATTTCATCAAAATTGGGTTCTAAAGAAAGAGGCATACGAATTTCTGCTTTTTTCAGAAATGCTAGATATAAATCAAATAGTCCACGGACTTTATGAGTTGATCTGTTTATAATGAATTGATTAATTTCTGCTTTATTTAAATCACCAATATCTACTAAAGAATTGGCGAACATGATTGCTCCATTAAATACTAATTCTATCTTTTCTGGTTCATGATAGGAAGCCGTTTCTGAATATTTAAATAAATATTTTGCTAAATCCGAACCAAGATATTCTCTGTGTTGTTCTGGTATTTGTTCAATTGCATCTAATAGGTCCTCCATAAGCATTTGAATCATATCTTGTCCAAGAATAAATGAATACTTTTTTTCTGCTCTTTTTAAAAAAGCTTCCACATCCGTAAATTGAACTCGCTCTTCCTCCTCTCCAAATAAATGAGTTAATATGTCTTCAAGATTTTTGCTTTCTTCAAACAAATTATTTTCTTTCGCTTCTTCAATACTCGTTTTGAATAAATCTAACAAAGATCCTAATTTATTATCACTTCTTTTTCTTATTTCTTGATTAATCTGATCTCTATTTTTTCCATCTAAATCTGTTATAGAACTTGAAAATACTAAAACATTGGTTAATATTTTTTCTAAAGTTTCATTCGAAAACCCATCAAGATGTTGCGAAAACGTAAATAAATATTTTGACATTTCAGAGCTCATAGTATCTCGATGAGATTCATCTATGTCCTCAAATGTTTTCATTAATAGCACTGAGTATTTTTGGGATATATCTTCTCCTAGTTTTTCTGAAAAATTCTTTTCAGCCCGTTTAATAAATAATTCAACATCACTCAACTGGATTACTTCTGCTTTTCCACCAACCATATATGTCAATAAATCTTCAAATGTTTCGAGATTTTCTATTACAGCACCATTTTTGGCTTTTTCGACAAATGCATTTAATAAATCAGAAAGATTTCGCATGGAATTGTTACTTCTTTTTATTAACATCTGATTTACTTGATTTCTATCCTTATTAACAAGATCTTTCAGGGATTCAGCAAATATGTAAATATGCTTTAGGACTCCTTCCGTAATAGTAGGAGATACATCTTCAATTTCTTGTGAGTAATTAAATAAGAATTTTGGTATTTCTGAACCGATAACTCTTCGGAATTTTGCTGGTATTTCATTAGTAGATCTTTTTATATTATTTAAAATAGAAGTTGTTTTATCTTCACCTATCTTATCTTTAAAAGAACGTTCAGCTCTTTTTAGGAATACTTCCATGATTTAAACCCTATTAATTATGTGAGAATTTTTAAGTATAATTTTAAATTAAATTCAATTTCTTAAATCAATCAGATAAATAAATAACCTATATGATAAATTTAAATTTATGTTTAAGAAAAAAGAGGAATAAGTAGTTAAGAGAGCTTAATTCTTTCAAGAATAAATTTATTTTATTTTAGCATAAGCATTACCAAGTACAACAGAATTTTCGGTTCTTACTTGAATTATGTAGCGATCATCATCTTTCCAGCTTTCTGTAATTAATGTTTCTCCAGGATAAACTTCATGTGTAAAACGTGCCCTAAATTCTTCTAAGCGTTCCACCTCTCCATTACAAATACCATAAACTAAAGCACGAGTCGCAAATCCATAAGTACATAATCCATGAAGAATTGGACCTTTAAATCTCCCGCTCCTACCTGCAAATTCTGGATCTATATGTAAAGGATTATAATCTCCATTAAGTCTATATAATGCTGCTTGAGATTCATTAGTTTCATATGAAATACTAAAGTCGGGTTCTACACCTTCTGGAGGGTTTATGGATTCAGTTTTTGGACCAGGATCACCACCAAACCCTCCTCCACCAAGATAAAAGAAAACCCATCTGGTATCAAAAATATGTTCATTTTCTAAAGTAAAACCCGAAACGGTCATATGAATGACTGCCGCCTTACCCTTGTCAAAAATATTATTAACTTCTCCTCGGCAAATTATTTCACCTGAAGGAGAAAAAGGTTTATAGAGTTTAATGGATTGTTCACCATGAACAAAGTGTGAAAAGTCAATGTTGCCAAGTCTTTTTAGCTGAAGACCCGTGGCAGCAACTATACATGCGTAACTAGGGAAGACTTTTAATCCATCGGAGTATCCTTCATATACAAACTGTAAATCATCAATCTGGGCACCAATTCCTAGAGCATACAATACTACATCTTTCCAGTTATACTTAAAAACAATTTCATCGGTTTTTTTCCCTATTATGCTCAAATCTAATTCTGACATTTTTAATCATTTTAGATAATTCTTAATTATAATTATGCCTTGAGATTTTCGATAATGGTCGCAACTCCTTGTCCACCGCCACAACAAGC
>JAUWHL010000197.1 GCA_030605895.1 Promethearchaeota archaeon
ACTTGTTGATTTACTTTATTATTTTTATAAGAAATGCAATTTATTACAAAGCTTCTCCCCGTTATTAGATTTTTTTAATTTTGTAGGAGCGAGAGTAGAAGATTCTGTATTTTCTAAATTGGATATTATTAAAAAAGAATTCTTAATTAACCTTGACTATTCACCCGAGAAGAAAAATTCTATCATAAAATTTTTTGATTACCTTGATAAGAAATCAACCTTATACTCAACTTTCCAAGCAAATAATCTACCATCTCCAAAATCTCAATTAAACCTTTTTTTATTATATATGAAATATTATTTTGGAAGTGGTTTAGAAGCGTTAGAGGTTGGAGATTTACTATTTTTACCAAAAGTTTTCAAAGATACACTAAATCAACATAATAAGAATGTAGATGCAGTAATAGGAGCAAATTCTATTAAAAAAATAAATGAATTTTTGAATTTCCTCTCTGTTTTATCAAATATTAAGAATATTAATCTCTTTTTTCAGAGGATATTTAAGAAAAATATTTCTCAGTTAAATTACGGGTTTTTCAGAACATTCCTAAAAAGTTTAGGTTCAAATTTCTCTCAAATTATGGCTCAAGAAAACGAAATTCTTTCTGAAGATCCACAAAATACACCATTTACATTCAATATTATCGTTGATCATATATGTAGAATTCTCTATGTAATAATTGATAAAATTTTTTTGAGATCTTCACCAGATCATGCCTCTAAAAATTTTATAGATCCACGTAGTCGTTATATTGGTAAAAATATTGCTTTAAGGGTCTTAGAGCTATTTGTATTTCAAGATATAAACTATTCTGATGATGTATGGCCAGATTATATAATTAGTTTAAATAGAGAGCAACTTATGGATGAAATGAAAAAATTTAACATAACTATTCCGGAAAAAAGGTTTTATACTGTGCAGGATTTAATACAAATCATGATAACTTATAATATTCACTCTTTTTCTGATCAACCCTTTTTCGAAGAATGGTTACTCTATGAGATCATAATTCCATTGAATAATTTAATACTGGATATTCGAAATACTGTTAAGGATCCAACAAATGAAATTGAAGTATATGAAAAATTAAGTGAAATTCTACTCTTAGGCATAAAAGATGAGAAAAATATAAAAGACATTAAATATTTATGTCAAAATCTTGCCCCGTTTTGGAAAAATGTTGAATAAATTTGAATTTTATGATTAATTTAGGTTAAACACATTAACAAATTTTAAAAATTCACTCTCAATCTCTATTATCGGTAAATTTAAGATCTCTTTTTTATTTATATCTCCTAAACAAATTATCCCAGAAATCATTTTAACGTTTTTTGTTAGTTGTTCTTCAATTTCATTCAATTCTGATACACATAATACTGTTGGATTATTAAAATTCCTAAATCCTTCAGTCAATATTATATCTATTTTGTAAGGTCCATTTTTCACCCAATTTAAAAGTATCTCTAATTTTAACTCTGTATTTTTTACAAAAATGGCAGTTTCATTATTAATATTTTGAATCACAGAATAAGATGCCCCAGCTTCAGTAAATTTATAGGAATCTTTTCCTTTTTTATCAATAGGGTGATGTTTTACATTCTTAAACACAACAAGATTATAATTAAAATTTTTTTTAAGTAATTTTATAGCGCTTATAATAAAACTTGTCTTTCCAGAACCAGAATACCCAATAACGTCTATTATTTTAATGATAATCTCCTTAGTTATAATTAATTTGAATCTATTTATATACTTCTTAAATTTATGTTTTAAATTATTTCGGATTCTTTTTCTATTTTCATTTATTTTAATTAAAAAAAATTAAATATATCGCAATATAATATACTTAAGTAAGATTTTTCTAATGAATTCAAAAAAATTACGTTATCTAAATGCCTAAACAGCGAATTATTTTTGATGCTAATTATTTTATTTGCATGCTCCAAATTAGAGCACGTAATGTTCTAAAAAATTTAGAAATTGTCGCTGATGATTTAGGATATGAATACTATATCTCTCAAGTCGTGTTTGATGAAATAAAAGCACCCCATACATATAAAGATAAGCTAAAAAGCATTATAAAGGTAGAAAAAATATTACCAAGTAAAATAGATGCTATTAAAGACGATTTAAATCAATTTAAAGTTAGATTTCCTGCTCAAGATCCTGATTTGACACTTGTCTGCATTGGAAAGAAATTGTTGGATGAAAATAATGCTTTGCCTGTTCACCTAGTGACAGATGATTTTAAATTAGCAAAGAATACAAATTTACTCTATAAGGGAAAAATTAATATATTATCACTTTCAAGTTTTCTGTTGAAAATACAGAGAACAATTACTAAATCTC
>JAUWHL010000319.1 GCA_030605895.1 Promethearchaeota archaeon
GTGGAACAGAAAATGTTAATAAAATGTTAGTAGAATTTATTGTTGAGGATGAGGATGGTAGACAATATAATGATATTACAACATTACCAAAATTTCTTTATTATCTTGAACATCCAACAGATAGAAGGATGGGAAGTAGGAAAAAAGAAGATGCTGTTAGGAATTATTTGGGAATTAAGGATACTGTAGATCCTTATAAAATAATTAAAACTATTTTATATTGTTGTCGTAATTGTATGGATGGAAAACCTCCAGAACATAGAAAAGATACAGATATGTGGTATCAAAAAATTCCCAGTCGAAGATATGGAATATAATTTTTTTAATTGTAAGTATACCAGATTTACTGAACACCAATAAAAATCTAATTAAGAAATTATTCTTTCCTTTTGTCATTATATGACAAATATTAAATAGAGTAAATTATCATTATTTTATTATGAAAAAGAAAATTAAAGATTGGAGAGCAATCTCCACAAGCTTAGATATATCACCACGAAATTTAGAACGATTAGAGATCATAAAAAGCTTAGCAGAAGAAAACCCAGAGATTAAAGAGAAGTATAAAAAAGTATTGAAAAATAAATTACCATATACTACTCTCGAATTATTTGAAGAAATTAATGAGAAATCATACAAATCAATCGAAAAAATTAGACCTCTTTCTTTTCAAAATTTAATCAGGTTTGCTATTTCTCTAAAACATTCTCTTTTTGAAAGAGTAGGAAGTGAAGCTATACAACATTTTAGAGGTTTATTATTAGGATTAACAGTAAAAGAGATAGAAGATATATATTTGAATTTTGGTATTTCAGAAAGGACAGCATATGATTATTTAACTACATTACAATTATTATTGGAATATACTGATTTATAATTCAACAAAACCAGAATTAATTGATTCTATTATCCTTTTATAGATTCTTTTAGCAAATATTCTATCCAGGATATTATCTTCTATCCATATGAGAATTCTATCGAAATATTTATTTTTACTGGTGGTCCATCTCATTTTTTGATTTTAGTTGCTGAATTAAAAATTTTATTAACTTCAAGTTATAGGTTTTTCTTTTACCAAGTAATAAATAACTTCATTATTAATGTCTTTAGTACCAATTAACTCAAAACCAATTTTATCAAAAAAATCTTTTGCTGCTAAAAATTCCTCAGCAATTTTCCTTTCAAGATCCATTTCTAAAGACATCATCAAGTAATATTAGTGTACATCGTATATTTAAATGTTTTGCCAAAAATGGCTAAAAACTAGTGAAAAAAGGCTAAATTTTGAATGCGTTTTTAGAATGAATATATTAAAAGCATAGGATTCTTATTTTTTTATAGACAAAAGAAATTTAAAAAGGAGGGTGTTAAATTGGATAAAGATAAAAATAGAGAATGTACTGAGAAATTTCTCAAATTTTTATATAAAATAAAAGAGAGAGCAAATAAAGAATCCAAAGAAAAAGGACATGAAGCAAATAATTACAAATTAAAAGTTTTAATTAATAAAATAATTGGAGAAATAGAAATCCTTTTAGAATTTTATGGAGAACAATACAAAAAAGAAAATATAAATCAATGAAATAATAGAAGAAACTCAAATCTCTCGCACCAGAATTAAAGAAAAAAAGAGAAGGACCTCTAAAGGAACCATAATTATTAAAAAAGATAATTTTCAGTACATTTGGAGGAATATCTTTAGCAATTATTACAATCTTGATTATCTTTTTGTTAAATTAAATACTTTTTTTTTATCCTGGATAAAATTTTGATTTCAAAATGGGTATTTTAAGAATTTAAGTATATTCAAAACCTTCAATTAGATTCTTGATATTTTTTACCCATATCTCATCTTGAAGCAATTCGACGGAATTTTCTATAAGTTCTTTTATACTTATAACTAATAGATTAGCAACTTCGTTAAGAAATTCATGATCACTATTTTGGATAGAGTTAGATATAGATAAATTACGTTCTATCATATTGATTTTAGCAACTTGATATTCTAAACTTCTTGGTATACCACAATAATGAATATGAATTGAATTGCTGGATCGATTTGTCACTATAATACATTTTTCTGACGATTTCTGAAATTGAGGTAAGATCGAGAAAGCTTGTTTATTTTGTATCGTTCTTAAGGTAATTTCGCTCCAAATTCTTAATAAATTATTAAGTTCATTGAAATCTAAATCTTCAGAAACAATATATAATACATCTTCTCTGCAATGAATAATATTATTTACTAAAATTCTTGGATAAACTTTATTCAAATAAGCTGGTCTTCCATTATCCCCAAAAACAAAAATCTTGTAATAAAACATATCTCTTCTATAATTTGTTGCTAAACAATATAGAAATTTATTCAAATCATCCACAAATGATTTTGGTTGAGTACTAATTTGATTTGTACTAAATAAATCGGACATAAATCGCTCAAAGAAATAGGTTTCATGTTTACCTTCACCAGTAATAATAATTATCTCTTAGAACCCCCTTAAATCCACTTTTATTTCATTTAATTCTTCCAAAATCTCACGTTTTAAGAGTATTTGTCGATTAATTTTATTATCACGTCTGTTCAATCTTAATAATAAGATATTATCTAATTGGTTAGTTTTTTCTGCCTTTTCAACAAGAATTTTTATGAGATCTAAACTATGAGTCGAGAAAAAGAATTGATGGTTCTTTGATTTTTGGAGTATTGTATTCGCTAAAATATCCATATATCCCGGATGAAGACAATTTTCAGGTTCTTCTAATAAAACAATACCTCTTGGTGATAATTCAAATAATATTGTTGTTATCAAAAGTGATTGAAAACCATCTCCCATTAATTCGAATGGTACAAAAATTTTACTTTTATCTGAACCAAGAGTAACAATATTAATATTGCCTTCAGATTCTCTAATATCATATAAATAATATAATTTTTCTCTTAGTTTATCAAGGACATTATAAAAATTTGGTGTTTGGGATAGTTTTTTAAAGTATTGAATTATGTCAAATTTCTTAATTTGAGATCGAAATATATAACTAAAATCGTATTTTCTTTCCAAAAAATGTAACTTTTCTAAATCTGTAAAATAGTTTCTAAATGGAGATCTAAACACATATCTCCTTCTATATTCTGTTTTCTTACTTAAATTCTCGATATATGATTCACGTATAACTTTATTTTGATGTTTTAATTTGAAAAAAAGAGTATTTGAACAACCCTGATAGAATTCAGTATAAATATCTCCTTGAATTTCAGCTCTTCTTTGTTCGAAATAACCTTGAGGGTATTTACGATCGGTTATAATTCTTTTAGCTTCTTCCATTTCCTTAGCAACTAGCCTTTCAGCTTGGAGTTCAATAAACTCATTTAAAGCGCGATGATTAAAGTTTCCACGGGGAATTTCTTCTCCATAAGCAATTATTAATTCAATAGGGATAACCATCTTTCTAGTGCCTACTAAATTCAAGAAAATTCTTGCGGAATTTTCATTCTTTTCATAGATTTGATGATCAAGGGGATATAAACTCGTTTTATCAAATATTTCTTCACTCTTATTTTCATAAAATCCATTTAATGCATAATAACCTAAGGAGATAGCATTAAGAAGTGAAGATTTTCCAGTATTATTTGGTCCAACAATAATATTTATATCTTTTGGCTTAAATTTTAAAGAATCAATTCCTCTAAAATTTGATACAGAAATATCATTAATTTTTGGTGATTGCATTTTCTTGAAAATAAATTTTATATGTTTTATTTGAATATTGTAAACTTAGTTTATATTTATTTATTATACTTCAAGATTTTTAACCCAAATTTTTTGTTTTATAGTTTCCTTGATTAACCGCATTCAGAATTTCTAAAACTATAAATGAATGCATGTTAAAAGAATTCTCATCTCCCATATTAATATGGACATAAAAATCAGATCATTAAAAATTTTGGCTTAATTTTCACTTTTTCCTGAGTAATTTTTAAAAGTTAATTTTTGATCTTGAAATAGAAGAAGAAATTGGATATAGTTCAAATCCAAATTTTCCAGAAAATAGGAAGAAACTTGAAAGTAGTTTATGTTTAGCTTATACTTTAGATGATTTCGTAATAACAAATCTATATAAAAAGATAAAAGAATGGTGTTTAAGCAATAAGATGTACTTATTGAATATGACCACGTCTAATTAGATGAAATTTGGAAATATATGTGAATTATTTAATTTAATAGAATTAATTATTATTGATAGCGATTACAAGGGTTCCATCATTGGATTTGACCCAATAGATAATTTTGAGAAAATTTTAAAAACGAAAGAGCTAAATTGTGAAATTGAAAATCCGATTTCACCAGAAAATTTAGAACCATTAATAACAAAACTTACTCAAAATTTAATGCCTTACTTAGATCAAGATTTAGATCCTTTAATTTCCAAAATTCCTATAAAATATAATCCAAAAGAAAATAGTTTTATGATTTTTTACGATGGCGAGAAAAAATCAAGAGGAAAAATATTAGATATTTTAAATAATGAATTTAAATCTGATTTTACAATAATATCGTTTTCTAGCCCAAAGACTTCACAATTAGAAAGAATATATTCCCAATTGATAGCTGAAGATGAGAAAAAATTAAATCAAAATCAAAAGAGGTTATAATAAAATGGAGAGAATAAAAAGTTTATATTCGGAAGTAAAATCAATTTTTCTTACATGTTTTTTTGAAATGACACTCCAAATAAAGAAATTCATAATTTTTTCGAGTATAACCATCATTGCAATAATTTTAAATAGTTATTTACCTTATATACTTATTCCACAATTACAAGTGCCTAACACTCAAGTTTATTTTTATCAATCTGGATTAAATACTTTTTATTTAATTATTATTTTTGCTGTATGTTTCTTTTTTTCAGGTATTATTTGCTCTGAATTTAGAGATAAAACAGGCATAATTATTTTCCCTAAAATTAATAAGTACAAATTAATAATAGGGAAATATCTCGGTAATTTAACCTTAGTTACTGGAGTTATTTGCATTTATTATTTATCCCTTGCACTTATAGGCTATAATTTTTATGGAGAGCCAATATCCTATAGATTGTTTTTTAGCTTTGGATTTGCATTATTATACGCTCTTGCTTTGAGTAGTTTTATTACTTTTTTTAGTTCATTTATGAAATCTGCGAAAGGTACAATTGTTATTACAATTATATTGCTTCTTTTCGTGTTAAATATTGTTGATACATTAGTTATGGTAATTAGGATTGAATTTGAACCTATTTTTTCATTGAATTATGTAAGAAACATTATTACATTTATATTAGATCCAGATTTTTCAACAATGGATAGATATATGGAATATACGATTGGAGATTTTACAATAAGAACTTGGCTAACTCCAAGTATTCAAGGAGCAATAATAGCATTTTTAATATATATGACTATATTTTTTCTATTTGCTTCTTTATTATTCAAACGAAGGCAATTGTGAAATAATCCGAAATATAATATGAAATAATTAATCTCTAATAATAAGAGGTCTATTACTTGTATAGGATAAAAAATCGATTATTTTGTATGTTACTATAACACGAATAATATGCCTTTAGCGATTAATAGAAATTGAAGATTTTATAATAATAGATTGAAAAAAATTAAAGTGAAGTGAAAATCTTTATGTCAGAAGAGATAAACAATAGTTTAAATACAGAAATTGATGATTTAAAGAATAAAATTTCTATAGTAGAGGAAGAAAACGCTAAATTAACCTCTCAACTCGCTGAATTAAATAATTTACTTTTACAAAAAGATTCTGAGATTGAAGAACTTAACAAAACTATTTCTAAAAAAGATAAATTTATAGAAGAACAGACTGCACATCTTGAAAAACTCAAGGCTAAATTATTCGTGTTAGAACCTCCAGAAATGCTTACGGATGATATTACAACTGAAGGACGAATAAAATGCGTGAGATGTGGTGCTGTCGGTAAAGACATAAAGGGCGTAGAAGATAAATCAAGAGTCTTAAGTTATGTGGGTAATATTCCGATGTATGCTAAGAAACATGTTTGCAAAAAATGTGGATATGAATTCTAGCGCACATTTGGAAAATGCAATGGAATGATTTTTATTAAATCAATTATTACATTCCAATCGGATGATGGTCAGAAAAACCTAGTTCCATTAGGAATTAATAGTATAGATGGTTACTTAATTAAACAACCAGAAATTAATCAGGCGATTTTTATTAGTGAACGGGTGGAATTGATATATAATATTAACATCTTTGATGATTATTTTCAATTAAAAAAATTTTTCAATAAAAAATTTTTTGTTAAATCATAAAGGGAAAGAATGCGATCATAGCTGAAGTACTAGCAGAACAAATAGATATTGATCTTGAACCTTCAAGAGTAACCATCAGAGATTTGACCACGTAAATAATTAGCACATATCGATTAACTGCGACATCAACTAATATATCCTTATTGTATTAGCTAAAAGTTTTTTAGCCAAAGGATTTTATATGAATAGAAATGTTATGAAATACCGTTAAGTTATAATTTTTATTAAAGATTTTTTAATACTTTTAATTATAATTCATAGAACTTAAAGATTTTGTATATATAAAGGCAATATCCTTCAAAATAAACTTATAAAAGAGATTATTTTTATTAATTAG
>JAUWHL010000048.1 GCA_030605895.1 Promethearchaeota archaeon
ATAATTAAATCATTTAACTTAGAATATATTTCGATGGCTTATTTAATAATAGAACCTGGAGGGAGTGCGGGGTGGATAGGAAATGCCAAATTACTACCTAGAAATAAACCTAAATTAACAGCTGCTTATGCTTTAGCAGCAGAAATGTTTGGTTTCAAAATTATATACTTAGAGGCTGGATCTGGTGGTGAAAAAATTCCAACAGAACACATAAAAACTTGCTCATCAGTCTTAAATATTCCAATAATTACTGGAGGGGGAGTTGATAATAAAGAAGATGCTAAAGCTTTTGTGGAAGCTGGAGCAAATATAATCGTTATGGGCACGTACATCGAAAATCACATCCTTAAAGATAATGGAAACTCTTTAAAAGAAATTATTGACGAAATTAAAAACACTGGGAAGTCTCAGAAAAAAAATTTTTCACTAAAATAAAGAGTGGATTTTAATGAAATTTAAAGATGCTATTGAAATTCTTCGACCGATTAATGATATAATGGGAAGTTTAACAGTTATTATAGGAATCTTAAATACTAGAACAGGGATAGGATTTGAAAGAATCATCATTAACATAATTCTTGGAGTTCTAACCTATTTTTTTATTGCTGGTTCAAGTATGGTCATTAATGATATTTATGATATTGAGATTGATAAAATTAATAGACCAGAACGACCGATTCCTAGGGGAGCAATAACATTATCTCAAGCAAAATATTTGTTTGCTGGTACTTTAGTTTTAGGTATAACTATTTCGTTTATTCATAGTATAATTTTCAATTTACTGTTTCTAAATGTAATTATAGCAATATTTTTTGGTTTTATGGGTTGGGTATATGCAAAATGGGGTAAAAGAAGTGGTTTTTTTGGCAATATAATCGTTAGTTTTTCTTTTTCAATCGGTTTAGTATATGGAGCAATTCTAAATAGCTCATTAATTCCAATTTATATCTATTTTTTCTTTTTCAATAGCTTTTTTCTTTTGTTATCTCGGGAGGTTATAAAAGGATGCGAAGATATCGAGGGTGATAAAACACTAGGTGTAAATACATTAGCTATTAAAATCGGTTTAAAACAAACACCTTACTTTTCTATGACTTTTGCATTTTTGGCTATATTATTTTTCATACTTGCTGCTTTTACTAATATATTGAATCGGATAGCTTTTTCAATTTCAATGGTTTTTGGAATTTTAGTGGTTTTTTACGCAGCAATATTAATGATTAATAAAAATTTAGATAAAAAAGATTTTTCAAAAATAAGCTTATTATTAAAAGTAGGTGCCTTTTTAGGATTAATTGCTGTTATCTTAGCAAGTATTTAACTTAAGAATAGTTATCTTCTTTTTTTTTGAATTTCTTTAATAGTAAAATTATATCATCAAATTTCTCATTATTTACTAGATCATTTAAGATAATTTTACTTTCTGAATCCATATTAATAATCGGCAGAGTCTCTATTAAAGATCTTACCTGTGTCAATCCTAAATATTTTCTAGTATAATCAGCATTAGAATATTTATAGGTTGTTAAAAATTCACTATCTAACTTTTCTCTAAACCTTTCTAATACGAAATTCAGGTAGTTTTTTAATAATATTTGATCTTGTTGAGTAATTATCGGTTCTAAAAAAATTTGAATTGGATGAGTCCTATATGTGTTTCCTGAGACATAAATTCCATTAACTTTCAAATCTTCATTAATAATTCCTAATCCAACCCTACCATCATAAGAACCAGAATCAACAGTTCTAACATATAAAATGTTCGATTTAACTTTTTTTTTGAATTTATCATTAATATGAAGAATTAACTTCTTATATTCATTATTTTGATAATTATTAGCATCAATCACCTTAATTTCATTATATCCTTCATTTTTTAGGACATCTGCTTTTAATAGATAATAATTAACTTTTAAGGGTTTTTGAGCATGGTATTCTTTAAGAAACTCCTCAAATTCAGAACCAGCACGATATTTAAATTCTGGTTTAAGAACATATCTTTTTTCAATCGTTCTATTAGATTTTTTTATTTTAACTCCTTCAAATTCTACATATTCAGTCTTGGGTACTTCTTTTCTACTAAAAAAACCAATACAAATGTTTGTTCCTGTGAATTCAAATATTTTTGTTTCAAATATAATCATTTTACTAATATTATAGTATTTGAGTAAATCTTTGCGAAATTTATTTGAAACAGATGCACCATATAAGAAGTTTGATGGAATAATGTATATCAAATTCTTAATTCCATCCCTCAAATCATTTATCATAGCAATTTGGTATAAATCTTGGTACCCCTCATTTTTACCTTTGAAAAATTCTAGGTATTTTTGAGTCTCTTTATGCTTTCTAATATATCCTAAATAGAGATACGGTGGATTAGTTATATGGTATAAAGGGAATTGAGTGTTATTCAAAAATTTAGGAAAAGTTTCTAAGTTGTCTCGTAATTCTATATTCTTAATAGCTATCTTTGAAGGAATACCATATTTTTCAGCATTATTAACGCATTTTTTTATCATTTCTGGTTGAATATCAAATAAAAAAATATGCTCCATAAAAAATTGAATTCTTTTTTCAATCGAAATTGAATTTAAAATAGGTAAAATTAAATTTCCTTCTCCAGCGTATAAATCTATCCATGTGTGTTCCCATAGTTTATCTTTAATTTCGGGAAATATATATTTTAGAAAAATATCTCTTGAGGTCAAATGAACTCCTAAAGATCTTCGATGTTTATTCTTTTCCAAGTCTTGTAGTATATTTCCCATATGAGATTGTCTCTATTCAACTTATAGATAATTTTATTAATAACCTAATCTCAATATAAATTTATGATTAATTGGATTATAATGATATTTTATCAACTATATACTTTAGGGTACCTGGATCTTGAACAAATCTTTATTACAAATTTGCTGTTATTAATAATCTTCAGGGCAATATACATTGTTACCTATTATTTCAATTATTATAAAGATTACAATAAAGAACTTGGAGAAGGTACAAATCTCTTTACAAAGAATGAGATTATCTACTTTAGTATTAAACAGGTTTCAATAATCCTTTTTGGAATGATTTTTTTCCCAATTACTATTTTTATTTGTTTTTATTCACTTTTAGTCAGCAGCAACTATATTAAACAAATTGGAGAAAATAATCGATTAAAACCAATAAATCTTTGTGGAAAAACCATTAATGTTCTCACATCATTAATAGGTATTATCTGGTTTTTGTTTATTGAAGTAGATTATTATTCAATTGCGGCAGTAGGATTAAGTCTATTAGCTTATATGCATTATGGATTAAAAACCTCTTCTCTCACACTCTCTAAATTGACTAATAAATATGATAAACGATATTTTAATAAATTTCCTAAAGCGGCTAAAATTGCATTTATGTTTTTATTAATTGTATTACCAACTACAATTTTATCATTATCTGCAGTTTATGCCCCTCCAAATAAAAAAACTTACATGATTGAGATGAGGGATGAAGTGAGATTGGCTACTGATATTTATTTCGCCCCTGGTTCATTTGGAAACCCAAAACCTGTTGTTCTTATAAGAACACCTTATGGTAAATTAGGTTGGGCAGATGATCTTGCCATACAACTTTATTCAACTCAAGAATATCATGTAGCAATACAAGATTTAAGAGGAACACATGATTCAGAAGGAGGTAATAAATTTTTATTATTTACTAAATCATCCCAAGATGGTGTGGATACTATTAATTGGATTTTAGATCAAAGTTGGTGTAATGGTAAAATAGCTAGCGCTGGACCATCAGCTCTCTGTTTGAATCAATATTATTATGCTGGAATGGCTCCTGAAGGATTAGTTGCCCAACAATTATGGTATGGCACTCCAGAAATGTTTGATCATGCAATATATCAAGGTTCTTACCATAAATCTTCAGTTGAAACTTGGATTGAAAGTTCAGCCCCTGAAAATTACCAATACCAGATAAACACATTGTTTAACTATTTTCCTAAAAATGAGACGTTGTATAACTCGACATCTTTATCAATACCAATAGGACCTCATTATTCTAATATCTCTGTGTATGGAATTCATGTAGGAGGGTGGTATGACCATTTTCTTCAAGGAACAATTGATGGGTATGTTGGATACGATGATTTTGGGACTGAATTTGCAAAAGGTCATCAAAAATTAATTATGGGTCCATGGACACACGTGAACCATATGTCAACAAAACAAGGAGAATTAAAATATCCAAAAAACTCAAATGGATTTGATCTAACTCTTAATTGGGAACAAGAGGTTTTCGATGCAGCCCTCCTAGGTAAATCAATAAATTGGGATGGAGCAAGAGTTGCCTACTATTTAATGGGAGACGTTGATACATCTTCGGATAGCTGGAATTACTGGAGATATGCA
>JAUWHL010000261.1 GCA_030605895.1 Promethearchaeota archaeon
CATTGCTTCAAATCGTTTATCCATTGCTTCAAATCGTCTATTTGAATTTTCAATAATGCGTGCAATATCTTCTTTTGTGGCTACAACTCCAGATAAAGCTGTAATTATCGCACCCTTGATTTCATCATCTTCCCGAATCAATTTTGGCAGTAACTTCAGTAATTCATTTTTGTCAATCATTTTTTTGTGTTTTTCAACTTCTCTCTATGAATAAATATATTGATTTGGATTTTTAAACATGTTTATTTTATATCTTCATAATGTATTCTTGGAAAATAATCGAAGACTTTAAAAGTATTTTTGAAGTAAAATATGAGACAACACTAAATGCGTCATACAGATTAACTATTATAGATAACATAGATAATTGTGTATGTCTTAATTTTGCATCGGCAAAAAAAGTTTTATATTGATCCTATACCCGACGACTCTAAACTTCCGTATGATATTGGAAAGCTTCCTAAAGTAGATTACAGAATCTAAATTATGTAAATACGGGTGAAACGCAAATAACTAAAGCCCTTGTAATCTTAAACCTAAGAAAAAAGTTATTCTCCTTTTTTTATCATTTCTAGTTCGGATTCTATGCCCAGTAAATTTGCAACTTCGACTAATGCTCTCCATTCTGCATACATATTTTCAGCTTCTCTTAATTTGCCTTGAGACACTAGGAGTTTATGAGTATTAGCTTTCGCGTCAATTAATCTGACAAATATTCCCAACTTGTCGCTACCTTCTTCAGAATTAACATAATTTCTTAACGCGTCAATCACCTTAATATCTGCTGATGAGGCAGGGTTTACTGCCCTCAAAGTATCTCGAACTTCAACCATTAATTTTCGATTGTCTTCAAGCAATTTTAATTGGATTAGACAGATATTAATAGCATCAGAATATGTTTCACTTCCGCTTTTTTCTTTGATTTCGTCTAATTTTTTTTTAACAACATCATTTACTTCTATTGTTGGACTCATCTTACTATAAACTATGGGTAATGTATTATTTAAATTTTAATATGTGATTAGTTTATAGGAATAATAACAATGATTGTGAAGTTAAGCGTAAGTTTCAATGAAGTTCAATAGTTTAAACTATAAATTGGCGGAATTCATTATGTTAATTACTTTATAATTTTTATCTGAGAGGAGTAGATAGTTTTGTATATTGATTGTCATGCACACCTATTTTTTAGCTCTATTCCCGCAGAAGCCATTGATGAAGATATCACAGGTGTGATACCAATTCCTAATATGGATTTTATAGGTAAAATGATCTCTAACGCAAAAGAGAAAAGTGTAAACTATATTATTGGAGTAATAAGTAATCCAAATGATTTTCCCCGTTATCAAGAACAAGTGGAACTTGAAAATATTATACATGTTATTGGAATCTCAAGGGGTAATGCGCTTGAAGACCAACCACATATGATTTCTCTATTAGAAAAGGAAATTGAAAGAAAAGTGCCTCATGGGATAGGTGAGATTGGATTGGATTATGCATACGGTTTTGATAATTTAAATGAGCATGAAAAAAATACAATGAAGAAAAAACAGCAGGAATTATTTGTAAGACAAATACAAATAGCGAAAGAAATTGATGTACCGATTGTCGTTCATGCGGGGTATGGTACAGATAAAGACATTGTAAAAATTTTAAAACAAGAACAAGCTCAAGATGTGGGGGGCCAAATTCATGGGTATATGTCTAATGAGGGGTTAGTTTCCGAACTACTTGATATAGGCTTTTACTTTTCATTTGGATATTTACATACAAAAGAAGAGGAATTAAAGCGGATAATTGAAATAACTCCTTTAGAACGGATACTTACTGAAACAGATTCTCCATATCATTTACTGGAATCCCCTAAGAGATTTATTCTTCCAGAAGATGTGGTTTTAATAACTGACAAGATTGCTATTTTTAAGGAAATTAAGCCAGAAGTTTTTACTAATCAGATAATGAGAAATGCTAGAGAACTTTTTAGATTCTAGATTAAATTTTTTTCTAAAGTTGAAGAATTTCTTATTTAGTTTAGAGAGGGCAGGAATCGTCCATTCTTTTTATTGAAAAAAACTATAGAATTATATATCTTATTGATTTTTTTTCCATTTTTTAAATTATATATAAAAGGCGATAAACATTAACAGTAATATACCCTTAATATTTAAGGTCTAAATTCTGTGAGCAAAATAGAATAATGAGCATCAACACTGACCTCTTAGAAGAATTTAAAGATATTAAACAAAAAAAGAATAAATTAATGTCTAATTGTGAATACTGCGGAAAAAACATTGTAGGTAGTAAGTGGAATAAGGAATATCACCATATCAATATATGTCAAGACCCTAAAAAACGATTTTTCTGTTCTCGGCAATGTAAATTAAATTGGATTTTTAAAAAAATGAAGGTATGATTTCATTCAGATTAATTTTTTCCTATGCTTCAATCTAAAGGGAAAATCATATTCATCTGTGAATTTTGTGTTGCCGCGATTATAGAAAGATCTAAGGGGAATATTCTCCAAAGATACTATCGTTATATCTATTTGAATGCGAGTCATATAGGATAAGATTTTTACCTAATTGTAAAGGCCCTAGGATTAGGAACTTGCACAATAGGGGCAATATATGATGATGAGATCAATGATTTATTAGGAATTAATTGGGATGAATAAAACAGCAGTATATATAGGAGTAGTTGGTAACAAATGAAATAAAAAAAATTTAAAAATTTGTTATTTTGATTATTTTATTGATTCTAAGAAAGCAAGAAAGATTTGTTTGGATGCATCTGGTAAATCTTCAACATATTTATTAACTTTTTCTATGAATTCTTCTTTTGATTTTGCATCCTTCAAAACATAATTGTCAATATCCCTAAATTTGTTTGTAATTTTTTCATACGCATGCGTGAGTGCATCAAGGTTCTTACTTACAGATAATTTCCATTCTTGGTCCACACGTATTTTATCTTTGTCTTTCTTTTCTTTTTCCTTATCCTTATCTTTTTTATCCTTGTCCTTTTTATCCTTGTCCTTTTTATCTTTATCTTTTTTATCCTTATCTTTATCTTTTTCTTTCTCCTCTTTTTCCTTCTTTTCCTTTTTCTCTTTATCTTTGTCTTTTTTATCTTTATCTTTTTTATCCTTATTTTCATTAAAATAGATATTTCTAAATGTAAAGTTTATTATTGTAGACAATAAAATATAAATTGTGAAATTTATATGCTGAGAATTTCATATAAATTATTAGAAGAGAATTAAATCAGCTATGGATTAGAATGATTGTTATATTATCATATTTTCATACCAGAATCGGTACAGATATTTTCTACACGTTTCCAAAAACTCAAGTGGATAGTGAAATCTCGGATAGATTATATGATGTTATGACTCAGCAGAATGAGGAAGAGTTTTTTACACATACTTTTAGAAATTTAAAGCTATTAAACTATTACTTCCAAATCCGTTCAGATTGGGCACGCGGAAATAGGGAGATGTTAATGCTCTCAATAATGATTACACAGCAAATTTCTCCTGAAATTGAAGAGACGATATCAACCTTATGCAAAAGATTTGTAGAAAGGATACGTTCAAATGAAGATATCTTTACTGGTTTTCA
This sequence comes from Promethearchaeota archaeon, assembly GCA_030605895.1. Lineage (GTDB taxonomy): Archaea > Asgardarchaeota > Lokiarchaeia > Sigyniarchaeales > SOKP01 > Loki-b32. The sequence goes on from JAUWHL010000261.1 coordinate 3,621, forward strand.
CATAAAAGATTTAAACAATTACGATGAGGATGATAAAGAGAGAATAATAAAAAGCGAACTCTTAATTAGGGAATTAGTAAAGGACCTATATTGGGAAACCTTGGAAGAGACAAGAAAAAAATCAGAAGAAGAGAAAATTACTGTGCTATTAAACGACCGTTATATTTTTGAATCCTTAGAAAAAATGTCAAGAGAGTTGAAAAATATAAGTAAAGAGATAGAGACTAGTTCAAATGATGAATCCATAAAAGCAAATTCCAATATTAAAAATTCAATCTCGAATTTAAATAAGATTATCGATGATTTATATGGCGGTTACATCGAAAAGATGACTGTGCTTGATATTGAGGATGTAAACGGCTTATTTTCCGCAGATGAAGATGTGGATGCGGATATTCAAAAAAGCAAAAAAGAGTTAATGCAACTTTTAGAAGGGGAAGTTAAGAGAAAAGAAGAATAATTTGAATTCTAACCAGGCAAATTAAAATGAATAAACAAGATTTAGAGAAATTCTTTAACCGACTAGAGGAATTATTGGAAATTAATGGATGTAATGGTAGTGATTTATCTAATGCTGAAATTATACTGAAAGAAATGAATATACCGAAAGAAGAACAAGAAATATTTTTAGAAGATTGCAGAAATTCTGGTGGATTTTGTGATTGTGAGATATTTTTAAACTCGGAGGATTATTTGAGAGAAAAATATAGTAATATAAAAAATTAGAACCATATTATATTATTTAATTCCAAGCCTATTTTTTTCTAGTTGGACTAATTCCCGCCGTAATATTTTACCTGAGCCTGATTTTGGAATATCATTGACAAATTCGACCTCACGTATTTTCTTGTAAGCAGAAATCTTTTCAGCAACCCAATCCATAATGTCTTGCTCACTAACTTTGCCTTTAGATTCAGGTTTTAAAATAATAAACGCTTTCGGAATTTGACCAATATCTAATTCTGTAGACGGCTTCCCTATGACAGCAGCATCAAATACATGCGGATTTTTAAATAATAAGTCTTCAAGCTCAGCGGGTGCGATGCTCCAACCTTTATACTTTATCATTTCTTTGATACGATCCATAAGATGCTCATACTCTTCTTCATCAATATAAGCCATATCACCCGTTCTTAACCATTTCTCACCGGTTTTTGGGTCAATCCAAAAAGCATCTTTAGTAGCTTCAGGACTTTTCCAATAACCTTTCATAACTTGAGGTCCCTTAATAACCAATTCACCAACCTGACCCCGTTCAGGGAGTTCTTCACCTGTCTCTAAATCAATTATTTTATGAAAAGTATCTGCAAGTAGAGTACCTTGAGATTCCATTTTACGGCGGTACATTGGATTTACAGCTACAACAGGAGAAGCTTCAGTCAAACCCCAACCGTGTTGAATAATTGCATCTTTTGCATTGCATTTTTCCTTCGCTAGTTTATCAAATCTTTCAAGAAGTTCGAGAGGGATTGGTGCGGCTCCATTATTAAAGATTTTTAAGTTCCTCCAATTATATCCTTTAATATTTGGATCTTCGAGATGTCTAACTACTTCGAGAAATATTGGAGGTACGCATAGACTATATGTAACTTGGTATTGTTCAATGAGTTCACAAAATTCTTTTACTTTAAATCGAGGGGTAACTACTTGTGCTGCACCTAACCATATTGCTTGGTTCATACACACATTTAACCCATATATGTGGTAAAGAGGAAGAACAGCCATAGCAATATCTAATTCACTTAACTCGAAGGTTTGAGATAATTGGGCTATATTTGACACCATATTAAAGTGCGTAAGCATGGTCCCTTTTGGTAATCCCGTTGTTCCACTTGTATATACTAATGCTGCGAGGTCTTCTTTTACGTTGAATTCATATTCAGGGGGATTTGGTTTTGTTTTTGCTGTTAACTCTGACCATCCAATAGTTCCTTCTGGTATTTCTGGTTTCTCTTCTGATTCTATTACTATTATGTTTTTGATGTTTGTTTTACCCTTGACTGCTGCTACATTTAAATATTCATGTTGGGAAACAATGATTGTCTCCGCTTCAGAGTCATTTATTTCATATTCTACTTCAGTTTCTTTAAATTGTGGATTCATAGGCACTAAAATGGCTCCTGCTTTTTCTAATCCAAAGAATGAAATCTCCCACTCGATAGAATTTGGAGCGTATAAAGCTACTCGATCTCCCTTTTTAACTCCTAAATTTTTTAATGCTGTAGAGAAAATGTCTACTTGTTCTTTAAATTGTTTGAAGGTCATATTTTTTGGATAGAGGAAAGCAGGTCTATCTGGAATTCTTTTAGCTGTTTCTTCTAAAACCTTATGAATAGGGATTTCTGGATAATAAAGATGACCTCTTTTGTATTTAACCACAAACTTCACCTAGTTAGATATTAATTAAAACAAAGTGTAAAATCACTAATTATTAATTATTATTGTGCTCTTACAAATTATAAATATTTCATGGTCTAAACATAAGTTCATTTTATTTAGATTTTGAACAAGATAATCAAATTTAATTATATCAATTTTTAAAAAAAACCTAGGCTATATTCCATTCTGAAAATCCAAGAATACTACCACAGAAGGGACAATACCACATTTTTTTTCTTCGAGTTAACTCACCTTTAAATCCTTGAAATTTTTTACGTCCTTTTTTATCTACTTCTTTAGCATAAAAATCATATATATGAAGCTCTTTTTTACAATAGGGGCATTTTGGATATACATGAGAAGCTGAATTGAAATCGTATCCACAACTAGGGCATTTTAGTACATTAATCCCAATGATTTTTCCACATTCCCAACATCCTTTTTCGAACATAAGTTATCTAATTTTCATTTTAAATATTGAATTGTAATGAAAAAAATTAAGTTTTATGCTAAAAAAAAAAGAGATTTATTAACTTGTAGTCATAAAACCGAAGACGACAAATATGAGTAAGCCCATAATAAGACACATTACACCGTAGATATAATAAGCCCTGATATATTTTTCACTTAGAAACATTAGATCAGTCATGTACCAACTAACAGCTCCTCCAATACCCCAAATCGTTATATCAGTAATAATGTTTGCAGCGCTGTCTAATTCCACTTTAATACCTACAATATAAAGGAGCGTATTTTCAACTATTTCCCAAATACCTGCGATAATAATCGTAATTATCCAATAAATAACAAATTTTTCAAATCCGGGGGGATTTACCGGAGCTTGGGGATTACCGGTTAAATTCTTGACTATCCAACCAATTGTGAAGAAAACTACGAAAAGCGCGACTCCCCAAAGGA
>JAUWHL010000152.1 GCA_030605895.1 Promethearchaeota archaeon
AATTTAATTATAAATACACATACTGGATTACTAAATGAAGAAACAGCGAAGAAACTTGCTGAAGCTAATGTTGATATTGTATCTTTTGATATAAATATGGATGAAGAAGTTGTACGGAATATATATCATTTAGATATTGAATTAAGTGAATATAAAAAGGCAATAGATTTATTAAAAAAATATGAATTGAATATTGTACCTCATATTTGTATTGGTCTACATTATGGAAAACTCAATAAAGAATTAGAGACCATTAGATTTATTAAAGAAACAAACATTAATCCCTCTTTAATCGTTGTAATTGTTCTAATTCCACCTAAAGATTCCAAGATCAAATTTGAGTTACCAAAACCAGAAGATATTGCGAAAGTGATAACTATTTTAAGAATTGCTTTTCCTAAGACAGAAATTTCGTTAGGGTGCATGAGACCTCGTGGAAAAATTAAGACCAAGATTGAGAAAGTTGCTATTAAAGCAGGTATAACTAGAATTGAAATTCCATCTAAAGACACCTTAAAATGGCTGAAGAATTATAATTCTAAAATCCAATTTAAGTTTTTTTCAGCTTGTTGTGCAATCCCAGATAAGTTTGAAAAGTTAGCAGAAAGTAAAAAATCAGATATTAAAAGATATAAGGATATCTAAAAATGATTTATCATGAGTTTTAAAGATGAAATTAAAATTATTGGGTTAAAAGAAATTCCACTAATTAAAAAAGGAGATAATATTCCTGAAATCATAATAGAGGCTTTAAGTAGAAATGGATTAGCTCTAGAAGATGGAGATATAATCATTATCGCTCAGACAATTATTTCTAAAAGCAATGGAAGAACGAGGAATTTGAATGAAATCATACCAAGTGAGAAAGCTCTTAAATTATGGAAATATATTAAGCCAAAAGTAAAAAATCATGGATTACCAGAAAAAAATCCCGAATTAATACAAGCAATTTTAGACGAATCTAGAGAAATTATAAAATATGAGCATGTATTAATAACTGAAACTAAACATGGATTCATTTGTGCTGATGCTGGAATAGATAAGTCTAATATTGAGGGTGAGGGAATAGTAACTCTATTACCAGAAAATCCTGATAAAGAAGCTGAGAAAATAAGAATAACATTAAAAAACAAAACAGAAAGGGAAATCGCTATTATAATATCTGATTCGTTTGGTCGAGCTTTTAGATTAGGAGCTATTGGAAATGCCATCGGTGTTTCAGGAATAAATCCAATTTTAGATATGCGAGGTAAAAAAGATTTGTTTGGATATGAACTCCAGACAACTATAGTTGGTCAAGCTGATAGTCTTGCTGCCGCAGCACAATTAATTATGGGTGAATCAGATGAGGGTATTCCGATTGTGTTAATAAGGGGGTATAATTTTGAATTTAATAAGGAAACAACAATAAAATCTATTTTAAGAAAGAAGGAAATTGATTTATTTCGGTACAATGAAGAAGCTTCAATAAGAAAAATTTTAAAAAATCGTAGGAGCTATAAATTACCTTTTACAACTCAAAATGTTGATAGAAAAATTATTGAAGAATGTATTGAGCTTGCACGATGGGCTCCCAGCGCCCATAATGGTCAATTTTGGAGGTATATAATATTAAAAAGAGATAAGTTACGTATAAGTTTGATAAATAAAATGAATAAAAAATTAAGTATTGATTTACTAAAAGAGGGAAAATCGAAAGAATTCATCAAGTCTAAAGTAGAAAAGACTAAAAATAATTTCTTAAATTCACCTATCTTAATTTTGTTATGCTTGGATACATCTGATTTTGAAAAATATCAAGATCCTAAAAGAACACAAAATGAATTCTTATTAGGGATCCAAAGTATTAGTAACTCCGCAACATATCTACTGCTTGCTTTCGAGATGAAAAAATTGGCAGCATGCTGGTATTGTGCTCCACTGTTTGCTAAGAGTATTATAAAGGAAAATTTGAAACTTCCCGAAACTTATATTCCAATGGCATTTTTTACCGTTGGATATCCTATTAAAGCTATAAAACCCCCAAATCGTAAAGAATTGAAAGAAGTAATATATGAACTCAGCTTTTAGAGTAATATAATTATGAGTAAAAATTATTATGTCGTTTTAGCTGGAGGTGTTGGAGCAGCAAAATTAATTGAAGGGTTATCAAATGTAATTGAACCGAAATTACTCAAGATTATTGTAAATACAGGTGATGATATTGAGTTGTTTGGACTTAAAATTTGTCCTGATTTGGATATTATAACTTATACATTAGCAAATTTAGTGGATAAAGAAAAAGGGTGGGGATTTACAAATGAAACTTTTAATTGCCTAAGTATTTTGAAGAGATATTATGACACAGGATGGTTTAATGCTGGTGATCAAGATTTGGCAACGCATATTTACCGAACTGATTTATTTAGACAAGGATTTAGTAAAGCAGAGATTACTAATTTGATATGTCAAAATTTGGGAATAAAAGCAAATCTTATTCCTATGTGTAATGAATCAGTTCAAACATTCATTACAACTCATTCAGGAACTATGCATTTTGAAGAATATTTCATAAAACATCAATGTAAACCAGAGGTTCTAAATATTAATTTTGAAGGAATTGAAAAGTCAGTACCTGTTAAAAACGTCTTAAAATATATAGAAAAAGCTAAAAAAATAATTATCTGTCCTTCAAACCCCATTGTATCAATAGGCACTATCCTTCAAGTGAAAGGGATAAAAACAGCACTTTCAAAAGTTAAAGATAGAGTTTATTCTATAAGTCCAATTATAGAAGGAATGTCAGTTAAAGGTCCCGCAGATAAATTAATGAAAAGCGTTGGTTTAGAGGTTTCATGTATAGGAGTTGCAAAATTTTATCAAGATTTTTTAGGACATTTCATAATTGACAATAAAGACTGTATTTTAAAACCTGAAATTGAAGGATTAGGTATAAAAACATATTGCTATGATACTTTAATGGTAAATTTAGAAAAAAAAAAAGAATTAGCTCAGTTTATAATAAATTTATAATTAAAAAAGAGAAGTAATATTTAAGTGGACTCTGTAGCAATTTCCTCTGCTTTATCTTCCAGAGGTACTTCAATTTCTTCTTTTCTAACATAATCTCCTACAGAAGTAAGAAGTTCCTTTATACGTCCTTCTTGTTGTAATCTGATTATTAAATTTCTATGTTTAATAAATGAAATTAACTTAGCAATTACTGGAAAGATTACCATGATTGGTAGCAATAAAACTATAATAACTTCTGGTGAAAACATTACGACACTTTCAATAATAGCGTCTGGTAATTGTAGGACCGATTTTAAAAACCAATGTGGATGTATGATAACATAACTTATTATTAAAAGTAAACTTACACGATAAATAAAATTAATTAGCGTGGATGTTGCCAAATTCCGAGCTCGAGGAGCCGATGAACTTGCAGTTAATGTATCTCTGGCTTCAGAGTCTTCCCGAAAAAGTCGTTCTATATATCTCCCAAGTCTTCTTGTCTTAGATGCTGCAGTAACTAATTTTTTTTCTTCTTCTTCTAACTTTCTCTTTTCTATCATTTCTTTTACATATGAAAATCGCTTACCAGTCTTTGCAAAGAATTTTCCAAGAGCTAATCCTTCTTTCTGCTCTAATTCGATTTCTTTCATCTTCTCTTTGGCTTCTTCTTTTATTTTATCAATATTAGCAGTAACATAATGAGATTCTCTGGCAAGAATATTCAATTGAGCTTCTAATCTGTCACTTCTCTCGACGGAAGGTTTAGTTACTGTATCGGCATAGTTAATCTGGAAGGATAATTCTAAATAAATATAAGCAGATATTCCAAATAAGATAATAGGACTTGCCATAAATGCAAAGAAATCATCGATAGGGATTACTTTTACAATTGGATTTATAGGATCAGCCATCGAATTCAAGTAGTCATGTGGAATATTAATTAAATTCAACATATCTTTTAAACCAATCACCATTAAAGGAATTATAATCATAAGAACTATTGAACCAATTGCTACAAGAGAATTTTTTGGATCACTTTTGAAAAAAGCTCTAATTGCATAAACAACTGATATCACGAATAAAATTTGAAAAATAAACAAATAGAGATCTGTTAAAAGTACCTCAAACTCACTGAAAATTAAAGAGGGGATACTTCCTAAATTAGGCTGAGGTATTGAAAACCATTTACTCAGATATCCTTCAAAAAAAAGCTGAACAAAATTAAACATATAATTATCTCGAGCCAAAGCCGCGATAATAAATGCACAACCGTATGCAATAAGTAAACTAACACCATAAATTAAATAAGAAAATACGTTTTTTAACGCTTCAAAAAAAGCCAAAATTACAAATTCATTATCTGCTGTGACAATTACCGTATCAAAATCAAAAATTGATATTAAAAAAACAATAGATATCAAAGAAAACACTACAAGATTGATAATCTTCAATGTTAATAAATATCCGCGAGCCATCTCTTAATACGCCCTCCCTTTCTTTTTCGCTTCCATATAATTTCTTAAAACTTGATTCATCATGTCATCAGGTCCGCATGTTATTATCTTTATTCCCAGATTACTAAGTCCTTGTTTAATAATTAGAATATGCTCTAGCATTTCTTCGCTAATGGCTTCTGCTAAAGCTTTATCTGTTGACGACAGATCAATTTCATGAATTTCAAACCAT